>CAJWMX010000254.1 GCA_913043805.1 uncultured Acidobacteriota bacterium
CGGAGCGGCCGTCATGAGAGATCCGGCTCCCCCTCGGGGGAGGCGGATCGAGCCGAACCTTCGTCGCGCGCTGACTCACCGGGCGATCTCGCGCTCGAAGAGGACGTAGGTCCATGACGGGGCCTCTCGAGGGTCGTCAGGCACCCGGGTCGTCACCGACGCGCGTAGTCGGTCGAGCAGTTCGTCCCCCGTACGTCCGTCATCGAGCCGGCCATCGGTCCATTCGAGATAGGTCTCCCACGACGTGTCGCGGACGCGCAGCCAGGCCTCGGCATCGCGGATGGTCCAGATACTGGCCAGGATGATGATGGCGGCCCCCGCCAGGTAGCGGCCCCAGCGCCGGTCCGCGAGTGCTTCCCAGAGGTGGGTGATCGCGACCGCCAGCAGCAGAGCGTATCCGATGCCGGCGAGTACCGCGATCCGATCGCGCGTGTAGAGAAAAGCGAGCGCGCTGCTGCCGGCGATCAGGGCCACCGCCAGCGCCAGCAGTTGACCGTCTCGGGACGACCACCGCCGGCGGGTCGCCACGATCGTCGCGATCACCGCGGTCGTGAACGCGGACGAAAGCACATGGAACCAGAGCCACGTTGGTGTGTTGCCCAGCAACAGCGACTCGACGAACTTGAACTTGCCGGCGCGAGGCTCCGAGAACAGGACGCTCAACGCGGAGGCGACGACGTTGTAGACGGCCAACACATAGGGCGCGTGGACGAACAGTTCGCCCAGCTCCGCCCGGGAGGCGTCGGCAAAGCCCAGTCCGGTCTCGACATACTCCAGGCCGTCGGCGGAATTGCCCAGTGAGAGGCGAACTCCTGCGTAGGCCGCTACCGCCACCCAGGTCGCGGCGACGCCGCGTCGACCGATACCCGGTGCACGTGTGAGCCAGAGCGTCGTCAGCAGTATCGGCGTGAGCGCACCCAGTTCCAGGAGCAGGAGGCCAAGGAGCGTCAGCGGGAAGAACACCCAGTCGTGGGCCCGCAGCGGCGGGTGCAGCGCCAGCGCCGCGTTTCCCAGCACCGTCAGCGTCGCCAGCGAGTAGACGTTCGCCGGGAACAGCGCGAGCAGGATCTGGGAGATGGGCAGAGCCGACACGCAGCACAACGCCAGGAGCACGGAGATGGTCCGCGGCCAGTCGGTCGGCCGAAGTAGCCACACCAGGATCGCCAGGATGCCCGCGAACTGGACCAGGACCAGCGACTTGTAGAACCACAGGGTCAGTCCACCCAGCTCATACAGCAGCTTGGTCAGCATGACCTGGAGCGGTCTGTACTCCCGGCCTCGCGTGAAGGCATCAGCGAGCGTCTCTAGCCAGTCGTTCGAGGCTGCGCCGGCGAAGAGCGAGTACATGTCCACTCGCGGCCACCCTTGTGGCGCGAATGCGACGGCGAGCCCGCCGGTAAACACCAGCGACCAGAGCAGAGGGATCGCCGGCCCTGGACGTCGCAGGGAGTCAATCGCGGGCCAACGCATGCCTGAGTGTCGAGGAGTCCTGGGCATTGGTCAAGGGCGCCAGGAGACCAAAAAGCCGTGATCCGCCCACGCTATACTGGCGTCGCGTGTCCACCCGAGTCCCCTTCAACCGGCCGTTCGTGGTCGGCGACGAGCTGGCCAACATTGCCGAGGCGGTCCGCAGCGGACAACTTGCCGGGGTGGGCGCCTTCACCCGGCGGTGCGAGTCGCGCCTGGAGGAACGCTTCGGCATTCCCCGGATCTTGATGACCTCCTCCTGCACCGCGGCCCTCGAGATGGCGGCGATGCTGCTGGACCTGCAGCCTGGTGACGAGGTCATCATGCCGTCGTTCACGTTCGTGTCGACCGCCAGCGCGTTCGTACGGGCGGGAGGGCGGCCGGTCTTCGTCGATATCAGAGACGACACCCTCAACCTCGACGAGACGGAGATCGACGCCGCGGTGACCAAGCGGACCAGAGCGATCGTGCCGGTGCACTATGGTGGCATCGGGTGTGAGATGGACGCGATCATCGAGATCGCTGACCGGCACGGGCTGACGGTCGTCGAAGATGCCGCGCAGGCGGTGAATGCCCGCTACCGGGGACGCGCGCTCGGGGGGGTGGGCGCGCTGGGCACCTTCAGTTTCCACGAGACCAAGAACTTCATCTGCGGCGAAGGCGGCGCCCTCTGCGTCAATGACGAGCGGCTCATCGACCGCGCCGAGATCGTGCGGGACAAGGGTACCAACCGCCAGCAGTTCGACCGGGGTCAGGTCGACAAGTACTCATGGGTGGATATCGGCTCGAGCTACGTCGCGAGCGAGTTGAACTGTGCCTTTCTGTGGAGCCAGCTCGAGCAGATGGACCGGATCACCGCGCGGCGCGCGTCGATCCATGAACGCTATCGACGCGGGCTCCGCTCGCTCGCAGGGCAGGAGCGCCTCAGGTTGCCACACGTGCCCGAGGACTGTGAGAGCAATCATCACCTGTTCCACATCCTGTTGCCCGATATGGCCGGCCGCGACCGGCTGATGCGAGCGCTCCACGCCGACGGCATCCTGGCGGTCTTTCACTACGTTCCATTGCACAGCTCGCCGATGGGGCGGACGCTCGGAGCCGGGTCGACGGCACTTCCGGTGACGGATGACGTCAGTGGACGACTGTTGCGGCTGCCACTGTTTTACGACCTCAGCGAGTCGGATCAGGACTTCGTGATCGAGCGGGTGCAACATCATCTGACGTCATGACCGACTCGGTGGTATCCGTGCTCGACTGGGACTCCGGTCACTTCGGCATGCCCGTCGGCCGTATTGTCACGAATCCGGAGACACCTGAGGCGTTGGCCTCGGCGCTGGAATCGGCCGGGAAACAGGGGCTGCGTTTGGTGTACTGGTTGTCTCCAGACCGCTTTGTCCCTGACTCACTGATCCTGTCCCGGTTCGGTGGGCGGCGCATCGTGGGGGCGCGACGGTATCGTCGCCCGCTCACCGCAGCAGACGCCGAGTGGCCGGCTGACCATCGGTGTGGCTCGCTCGCCGGCGGGAGGCCGGACCCTGTAGTGCTCGATCTGGCGGTGCTGGCCGGCCAGCGGTCCCGGTTTCGCTTGGACACGCGGTTGCCCGCTGGTCGTTTCGAGGCGATGTATGAGCGCTGGCTCGAGCGGTCGCTGTCTGGCGAACTGGCCGATGACGTCCTCGTGCTGCGGGATGAGGACGGACAGGTCCGGTCGCTGGTGACCTATCGCCTGCGGGACGCCACTGCCACGATCGGGCTGGTGGCTACGAGTCCGCAGGCACAGGGGAGACGCCTCGGGTCCGCCATCTTGCGCGAGACCCATCGGCGGCTCGCGCACACGGGCGCCGGGCGGGTCGACGTGTGGACACAGGCTGAGAATGAAGCGGCCTGCCGGCTGTACGAGGCTGCGGGATACGGCGTTGCCGATCAGGGCAGTCATTACCACTTTCTTGCGCCATGATGACCACGATCCCAGACGCGTCCCCGGAGCTCTCGACCGTGGACGTCTCGGTGGTGATTCCGGTGTATGGGTCCGAGGCGACGCTCCGGCCGCTGGTCGAGCGTATCGTCCAGGTGCTGAGCTCAGGGGGCTGGACGTTCGAGGTCGTCTGCGTCGACGATGACAGCCCGGACGGCGTCTGGGGGGTGCTCGAGCAGCTCTGTCACGCGTATGGCGACCGCCTCGTGGCCATCCGGCTGATGCGCAACTTCGGTCAGCACAACGCGACGATGTGCGGGCTGCGAGCGGCTCGGGGGCAGGTGGTGGTCACGATGGACGACGACCTGCAACATCGCCCCGAGGACCTGCCACGGTTGCTGGCGCATCTGGAGACGACCGGCCTCGATGTCGTCTACGGCACGTACGAGCGGAAGGCGCACTCGACGTTTCGGAATCTCGGTTCCAGGGTGCTCAACGCCGTGTTCCGGCGGTTGTTCGGCGTAGGGGTCAGCTTCAGCGCGTTCCGTTCCATCCGGCGCCAGGCGGTTCGGTCCATCATCAGCTACGACCTCAACTACACCTTCATCGACGGTCTGCTCGCCTGGTCGACGACCCGGATCGGCGCGACCGAGGTCGGCCACGACCCGCGGAGCGTGGGGCGGTCGGGGTACGGGTTCGCGACGTTGCTCGCGCTGGCCATGAACCTGGTGACGAACTTCTCGCTCGTCCCGCTCCAGATCGCCAGCCTGGTCGGTGTCTTGGCGGCGGTGGCCGGGTTGGCCGGTGGGGCGGTGATCGTGACGCTCTATCTGCTGGGAGGGATCACGGTGCCCGGGTTCGCGTCGACCATCACCGCGGTGTTCGTGCTAGGCGGTCTGCAACTGCTGGCCCTCGGTACCATCGGCGAGTATCTCGGCCGGCTCCACCTCAACTTCAATCGGAAGCCACAGTTTCTCGTGCGCGAGACTCGCGGGGCGCTCGGGCCGACGACCTTCGATGACCCCTCGGCCGGACCTTCCGAAGACGGTCCCGGTCGTTCCCCCTCAGCCGGCTGAACCCCGCCAAACCCCGCTCACGAGCAGGCTTGCTCCCGATTCCGTTCGAGCGTCCATGCGCTCCTCGAGTTGGCACAGGAGGTCCATCGCGGCGTTGACCGGCCAGGGAGGGACTCGAAAGTTGTGCCGCAGTATCCGCTGCGCGGCGTCTGGCGAGAGTGCCTCGTGGCTGTGGCCGGCCAGTCTTCGCCGGGACCACCGCTGGAGTGGTTCGGTCAGCCGGAAGATGCCCTGCTCCTGAATCGAATCCAGGCCACACGACTGAAAGAGCGCGCCAAGCTCGCCAGGCTCGTACCTGCGCTTGTGTCCGGACAGGTCGTCGATGACGGTAGCCAGCGAACAACGAGCCGGAACCGTGGCGATGACGACGGCATTCTGGGCTGCCAGGTTGAGGCTCGACCTCACCAATGCGCCCGGCTCGTCGAGGTGCTCCAGGACGTCGAAGAACCCGATTCCTAGGAACGGCCCATGCGCCGAGGGGTCGAGCCCCGCGACATCCGCCACGACGAAATCGACGGTCGGACAACGCTCCGCTGCCTTCCGGATCTGGACCGCGGACGGATCGACGCCGGTGAGGGAGTATCCCGCTCGGTGGAGCGCCCGGGTCACGGTGCCCGAACCGCATCCGATTTCCAGAAAT
>CAJWMX010000255.1 GCA_913043805.1 uncultured Acidobacteriota bacterium
CCCGCAGCATCCACCCGGACAGCCGCGTTTGGGATGCCGCTCCCACCCCAGAACGATGTGAGCATCCTGACAAAGCCGAGATGGCCGCGGCTCGCAGCGACGTAGAGTGGCGTGGAGCCCTGCAGGCTTGGCCTGATGCTTGTCTCCGGCGCGGCCGCCGCGAGTGCTGCGCCGACCTCAGCGTGGCCGTGCACCGCGGCGCCGAACAGCGCGGACTCCCCGTCGAGGGTGGTGGCCGCGGCGTCGGCGCCCAACTCTTCCAGGAGGCAGGCCGTGCCACGCACGTTGACATCGACGTAGTGTTCGACGCGGTACATCGACTGCGCGACACCGACGGCGCTGGCGCAGTGAACCACCGTGTCGATCCCGTCCAGCGCCCGCCGGCACGCGTCCCGATCGCGAATGTCGCCCTGGAGGAAATCCGCGTCCGGCGGGGCCGACACGTGTGATGGATCCGGATGGACCTGCGGGTCCAGATTGTCGAGGATACGCACCTCGTGCCCGGCCGCGGTTGCCCGCCGAGCGACGTAGGAGCCGATGAAACCGGCGCCGCCGGTGATCAGCAGTCGCATCCTTCTGTACCCAGCCGTACGGCGCTAGCGCTCCCCCCGGAGGCGGCGTGCCACGTCGCGCGCGAAGTAGGTGATGATGATGTCCGCTCCGGCTCGGCCGATGGCGGTCAGGCTCTCCATCACGACGCGTTCCTCGTCGAGCCATCCGAGGCGGCTCGCTGCCTTCACCATCGCGTACTCCCCGCTCACCTGATACGCCGCAGTCGGATACTGGAACTCTCGCTTCACTCGTTCGATGACGTCGAGGTAGGGAAGCGCCGGCTTGACCATGACGATGTCGGCGCCTTCTTCCAGGTCGAGGGCGACCTCGCGGAGCGCCTCTTCGACGTTCGCCGGATCCATCTGGTGGGTCCGCCGGTCGCCGAACGCCGGCGCGGAGTCGGCGGCGTCACGGAACGGGCCGTAGAAGGCCGAGCAGTACTTGGCCGCATACGACATGATGACGACGTCCTGGTGGCCGTTCGCATCAAGCCCCTGTCTGATCGCCCCGATCCGTCCATCCATCATGTCCGAGGGGGCGACGATGTGCGCGCCCGCGTCGGCATGGGACACCGCCGCCGACACCAGGTGTTCGACCGTGACGTCGTTGAGAATCTGCTCACCGTCGAGAATGCCGCAATGACCGTGGTCCGTGTACTCACAGAGACAGACGTCCGTGATTACCGTGACGTCCGGCTGATCCCGCCGTATGGCGCGGATGGCCCGCTGGACCGGCGCTTCCGGAGCCGAGGCCGTCGATCCGGTTCCGTCCTTGTCGGCCGGCAGCCCGAAGAGCAACACGGACTGCACGCCGTCGTTCCGGGCGTCGGCGGTTTCGCGCACCGCCTCATCGACCGAGAGCTGATAGACGCCGGGCATCGAGCTGACCTCGCGCCGAACACCGGTGCCTTCACAGATGAACAGCGGATACACGAGGCGTTCGGGAGCGAGTCGGTGTTCACGTACGAGGTCGCGAATGCCCGTCGTGCCCCTGAGCCGTCGCGGTCGCGCCAGCAGTCCCAGGTCGTTCGTCACGCGGTCGGTTGCCGTCTTCGTCATTCTTGGTCTCTCGCGGCGGAGCGTCCGACGTGTTCCACGATGGCGTCCACCATGGCCGCCGTGGTGTATTGCTCCGGCATGATCGTCGCCTCCAATCCGAGCTTGGCCGCCACGTCGGCCGTCACGGGGCCGATACAGGCGACGTCTACGCCCTGCATGAGATCGCGCGCCTGGTCGGCGCCCAAGGCGGCGACGAAGTTCGTGACGCTGGAGCCGCTGGCGAAGGTGACGATGTCAATGCGGCGTTCCAGCAGCAACCGGTAGATGTCCGGCGCGCCGTCGCGCTCGAAATCCGTTGGTGCCGTCATGTACGCCGTCACGGCGGTGACCTTGGCGCCGGCCTCGCGGAGGCGGGTCGGGAGGAGGTCGCGGGCCAGGTCGGCGCGCGGCAACAGCACCCGGACGTCGGTCAGGTCCTCGAGCGCGGTCAAGGCGGTAGCCACGGCGTCGGCCCGATAGCGTTCAGGCACGAGGTCGGTGCGGAGGCCGTGGCGCGCGAGCGCCTCGGCGGTGGCCGGACCCACGGCACAGAGCTTCACCCCGTGCAGATCCCGGACGTCGCCCGGACCGCTCAGGAGCTGGTGAATGAACCGTTCCACGGCGTTCGCGCTCGTGAACACGACCCAGTCGAAGGTCGCGATGTCGCGGCAGGCCGAACGCATCGGTTCCGGGTCGTCGGGTGCTGTGAAGGTGATGGTGGGGGCCTCGATCGGATCGGCACCCAGGTCGGCCAGACGCGACACGAGCTCGCGGGCCTGGGTTCGGGCTCTCGTCACGACGATCCGCTTGCCGTAGAGCGGGCGCGTGTCGTACCAGCGGAGGTGTTCGCGAAGCGCCGTGACGCGGCCGACCACGAGCACCGCCGGTTCACGATGGTCGCGGCGTCGGACCCGGCGTTCGAGCCGGGCGATCGTGCCCTCGACGGTTCGCTGCTCCGGCAACGTGCCGTGGTAGATCAGCGCCGCTGGTTCCGCTGGCGAGCGGCCGTGCCGTTGCAGCGCCTTGAGCATGGCGCCCAACTGGGGTCCGGTTCCGTAGGTGACGATGGAGCCCCGGATCCGCGCCAAACGGCTCCAGGCCACTTTGGCGGGCTGGCTGGTCTCCCCCTCGTCCCCTCGCACCAGCGTGAGCGTGTCGCCCGCCTCGGGATAGGTGATCGGAATCCCAGCGTAGGCCGGGCTGCCGATGGCGGAGGGAATGCCGGGGACCACTTCATAGGGAATGCTTTGCTCGTGGAGGAAGAGCGCTTCTTTGCCTCCACTGTCGAAGACGAAGGGATCTCCCCACTTCAAGCGGGCGACCGACCTGCCCTCCCGTACCTTCTCGGCGAGGAGCAGGCTGATCGCGTCCTGTTCCATCGGCTGCGGCGCGGCCGGCCCGACGTCGATGGTGTCAGCGTCGTCCCGGACCTGCGACAGCATGCGGCGATGGACGAGATGGTCGAAGACGATGACGTCGGCCTGGGTGAGGACCCGGTGCCCCTTGACGGTGAGCAGCTCCGGATCCCCCGGGCCGGCGCCGATCAGATAGACCCGAGGCTCAAGCATCGCTGGTCCCCTGGGGAACGTTCGCCGCCGCGAGAATCGGTCCGGCGCCATCCTCGAGCAGTCCCGCGGCGACGCGCGCTCCAATCGACGCGGCATCGGAGACGACGCCCGTCTCTGTCCGTCGCAGCAGCTCGCGCCCGTCGGGTGAAGCTACCAGTGCCTGGAGGGTCAGCCGGTCGTCGGCAATCGTGGCGAGCGCGCCGATCGGAACCTGACATCCCCCACCGAGGTCGGTGAGCACCGTGCGCTCGGCGTCCAACGCAGCGGCCGCCAGCGGATCACTGATGGACGCGATGCGGGCGATCGTGTCGGTGTCGTCGGCTCGGGTCTCGATCGCGACGATCCCCTGCCCGGGGGCCGGCAGACAGAGCTCCGGGGCGAGCGTCGTCGTGATCCTGTCGCCGTGCCCGAGTCGCCGGAGCCCGGCGGCGGCGAGAATCACCAGGTCGTAGTCACCGTCGTCCAGCTTGCGCAGACGGGTTCCGACGTTGCCGCGAATCAGCGAGAACACGGCGGAGGACCAGACTCGAGAGAGCTGGGCGACCCGACGGACGCTCCCGCTGCCCACGTTGACGGGTGTGGCGCTGGTCCCTTCCAGTGGCGGAAAGTCGGAGCGGTCGGCCGGCAGCACCACGGCGTCACGTGGATCTTCACGAGGCAGTACGCCCGCAATCGTGAGGCCGTCGGGAAGCTCGGACGGCATGTCTTTGGCGCTGTGTACCGCCAGGTCGATGGTGCCGTCGGCGAGAGCCTGTTCGATCTCCTTGACGAAGACTTGTTTGCCTCCGATCTTCGAGAGATTCACGTCTGCCAGTCGATCACCGGTAGTCTTGATGACCTGCAGCTCACACTGACATCGGCCGTCGCGCTCGAGGGCTGCCGCCACCGCGCGGGCCTGCCACAGCGCGAGTGCGCTGCCCCGAGTGCCCAGGGTTAACCGCGTCACGACGTCACCGGTGTCTTGGTCTTTGGAGGGGGCGAAGCGGGTTCGTCGGTCGACGTCGAATGGTCGGCGAGCGGCTCTGCCAGGCCGAAGAGGTGGGTGACCACGTCGGAATACTGCGCCGCGGTCTGCTCGTCGCTCGCGTTCTTCAACCGTTCGGTCGGCGAGATCAAGAGCTTCTGAACCAGCAATCTGGTGATCTCGTCGACTCGCGCCCTGGCCTCCGGTGGCAACCCGTTGAGCTTGGGGTCCAGCCGCTTCAGCTCGGACTGTCTGAGATCTTCGAATCGTTGCCTGAGCGCGACCAGGGTCGGGATCGTGCCGCGGGCCCTGAGCCACCCCTGGAACGACTCGACCTCCTCCGAGACCATCGACTCGGCCCGGGACATCTGATCTCGTCGCCGAGCCAGATTCTCATCCACCAGGGTACGAAGATCATCGATGTTGTAGAGAAACACCTGCTCCAGATCGCTCGCCGTCGGGTCGACGTCGCGAGGCAGCCCGATATCGATGATGAACAACGGCCGGTTTCGACGGGCCCGCATCGCCTCGTCGACCTGGTCTCGGTTGATGACCGGCGTCTGCGCTCCGGTCGCGGTGACCATGATGTCCGCCTTCAGTAGCTGCTCGGGGAGGTCCGACCACGTCGTGGCCCGGCCATCTACCTTTTGTGCCAGTGCATCGGCGCGAGCCCGGGTGCGGCTTGTGACCGTGATCGACCGCACGTCCTGGGACCGAAGGTGGGTGGCAGTCAGCTCGGCCATCTCGCCCGCGCCCACCACCAGGACGTCCCGTTGTTCGAGGCTCCCGAAGATCTTCCGGGCCAGCGTGATGGCGGCGTAGCTGACCGAGACCGCGCCTTCGCCGAGTCCCGTGTCGGCCCGAACGCGCTTGCCCACGCCGAAGGCCGACGTGAACAGCTTGTTCAGCAGCGCGCCGGTCGTGTGCTGTGCGCTCGCCGCCGCGTAGGCGTCCTTGACCTGG
>CAJWMX010000256.1 GCA_913043805.1 uncultured Acidobacteriota bacterium
ACAACATCGTGCCCTACGGCGTGCGCAAGGACGACGAGCGACTCGACTACGACGAGCTCGCGACCCAGGCGGAGGCCCATCGCCCCAAGCTCATCATGGTCGGGGCGAGCGCGTATCCCCGGGTGATCGACTTCGCCCGCATCAGAAGCGTGGCGGACCAGGTCGGGGCGGTGGTCGTCACCGACATGGCCCATATCGCAGGATTGGTGGCGACGGGAGTCCATCCTTCGCCGGTCCCCCACTCGGATGTCGTGACGACCACGACGCACAAGACCCTTCGGGGCCCGCGGGGTGGCCTGATCCTCTGTCGAGAAGAGCACAAGAAGGCGATCAACCGGTCACTGTTCCCGGGCGTGCAAGGCGGCCCCCTGATGCATGTCGTCGCCGCGAAGGCCGTCTGTTTCAAGGAGGCGGCCGAGCCGGCGTTCGTCGAGTATCAGCAGCAGATCGTGCGGAACGCGGCCCGGCTTGGTGAGGCGCTGTCCACCGCCGGGTTCCGGCTGGTCAGCGGCGGCACAGACAACCACCTGCTGCTGGTTGACGTCTTCTCGCAAGGCATCACCGGCAAGGTCGCGGAAGAGGCCCTCGGACGGGCCGGCATCACGGTCAACAAGAACGCCATTCCGTTCGACGAGAACCCACCGATGGTGGCCAGCGGAATCAGGATCGGCAGCCCGGCGGTGACCAGCCGGGGCATGGGTGAAGCCGAGATGGACCTGGTTGCGGACTACATCGCTCGGGTGCTCGCCGCGCCCGAGGATGACAGCGTGGCCACGATGGTCCGTCGTGAGGTGGAGACGCTGTGCGAGAGGTTCCCCCTCTACCCGAACCGGAGCCAGTAGCCCCCACCGTGCCCCCCGATCTCTCAGCCGAGGTCGCCGAGACGTTCGGTCGGGACGGTGCGCTGGCCGGAGCGTTGCCGTCGTTCGAGGCCAGAGACAGCCAGCGGGAGATGGCGGTCGCGGTCGCCGAGGCGTTCGAGGCGGGCGGGGCACTGCTTGCCGAGGCGGGCACGGGTACCGGCAAGACGCTCGCCTATCTCGTCCCGGCCATCCTCAGCCAGCACCGCGTGCTGGTCTCGACCGGCACCAAGCAGCTCCAGGATCAGATCTACTATAAGGACCTGCCTGCCCTCCGGGAGGCGTTGGGGGTGGCCTTCACCGCCACCTACATGAAGGGACGAGGCAACTACCTCTGTCTCCACCGGTTCGACGCCTATCGGAACGGTGAGACGTTGCTGCCAACCGGAAACGAGGCCGTGCTCGAGACGATCGCCGAGTGGGCAGGCGACACCGAGACCGGAGACAGGAGCGAGATCGAGGATCTGCCCGATGATCTCCCGTTCTGGGGAGATATCTCGGCCACCTCGGACAACTGCATCGGGTCCGACTGCCCCCAGCACCAGGAGTGCTTCATTACCAGGATGAGGCAGCGAGCCGCCGAATCCGACCTGGTCATTGTCAACCATCACCTGCTCTGCGCCGACGCCGCAGTCCGCCAGTCGGCCTACGGAGAAGTGATTCCGTCCTGCGTGCACGCGGTGATCGACGAAGCGCACCAGCTCGAGGACGTGGCCACTCAGTACTTCGGTGTCTCGGTAAGCAGCCACCGAGTGGACCGAATGATCGGGGACGGACGGCGCGCTGCCGAGCGTGACTTCGTCGGCGACCCCGAGGACCAGCGGACGCTCCGAACCGCCCTGGACCGCGTCGAACAGCGATCCACACTCTTCTTTGGCGCCGTCACGCAGCACCTTCCAACCGCGGATCGCACTCGGCTGGACCCGACCCTGCTCGCTCCGGTGCAGGAAGCCGGCCGCACGCTGGCGAGCACCCTCCGCCGTCTCGAAGCGGCGATTCAGCTGGCGCCCGAGCTGACCGAGGACCTACGCGCCATCGCCAAGCGGGCGACCGAGCTTGCCGACCAGCTCGACTTCGTGCTGGCGGCCTCGGACGACGACTATGTGTACTTCCTGGAACACCGAGGACGGGGAGTGTTTCTCCGTGCTTCGCCGGTTGATGTGTCGACCATCATCCGCGAGGTCCTGCTCGAACGGATGGAGACGACCGTGCTGACCTCGGCCACCCTGGCCGTCAACGGCTCGTTCGGCTACCAGCGGGCTCGCCTCGGGATCCGGGATGCGATGGAAGTCTGCCTGCCCTCGGAGTTCGACTTCGCCAGTCAGACGGTGCTCTACCTCCCCACCCAGATGCCGGAACCGCGGGAGCCCAGCTTCACCGCCGCGGCGACCGACGAGATCCATCGCCTTCTGGAAGCCACGACCGGCCGGGCGTTCGTCCTGTTCACGAGCTACGCCAATCTCCGGGCGGTCCACCAACAGCTCGCCATCGTCACGCGGTTCCCGCTGCTCGTGCAGGGCACCGCTCCGAGGTCCGTGCTTCTGCGGGACTTCCGAATCACGCCTCACGCCGTGCTCCTGGCCACGTCGAGCTTCTGGCAGGGGGTGGACGTGGCAGGCGATACGCTGAGTTGCGTCATCATCGACAAGTTGCCGTTCGCCGCCCCGGGTGACCCCATCACCGCCGCACGACTCGAGGCGATCACCAAACAGGGCGGCAGTCCGTTCGATGAATACCAGGTCCCGCTTGCCATCCTGACCCTGTTGCAGGGCCTCGGCCGGCTCATCCGCCACCGGCAGGATCGCGGGGTCTTGTCGATCCTGGACCCCCGGGTACGCACCAAGGGCTATGGCCGCCGGTTCCTCGACGCCCTGCCCCCATCCCCAGTGGTGCACGACGTCGACGCGGTGTCCCGCTTCTTCGACGACGCAGGTGTAGACTGAGCCGGTGAGGTTTGCACCAGCCCGACACGCGGCGGCCATCGCCACGACGATGCTCCTGTGGACCTGGGTGGCGGCCGCCGCCCAGACCAGCACCGGCGTGATTCGCGGCAGCGTGCTGAATCGCACCGACCAGCCGCTTCCCGACGCGACGGTCGCCCTCGTCAGCCTGAGCGGCGGTTCGGAGCCGGAGGAAGCCCGCACCGACCCGGAGGGACAGTTCCGGCTCGAGGGCATAGCGCCAGGTCAATACAGCGTGGCCGCCGACCAGGCCAATGTCGGCGGACAGATCTTCCGTGTCCTGGTCCAACCGGGCGGCACGGTGGAGGTCGCCTTCGTGCTGGAGCCTGGCGACACCGCGGCCCCGTGGCTGCGGGGGCTGCGGGACGATCAGGCCTCAGTCGCCGCATTCGACGCAGGGGTCCGCGCAAACCGCGATGGGGACTACGAAGAGGCGATCGCCCAGTTCGAAGCCGCGCTCCAGCTGCTCCCTTCGTGCGTGGATTGCCACTTCAACATCGGGATCGCCCTGGTCCAGCTCGAACGATTCGATCAGGCGGCCGACGCCTTCGGTCGCGCGCTCGAGGTCAACCCCGACTACGCGGCCGCCCATTACGGACTCGCCGATGTCTACGGGAGGCAGGGCCGGGCGGATCTCGCCTCCGAGGCGCGGAGTGCGGCCAACCGGATCGCCATGGCGGCCCTGGAGGCCGGCCAGGCGCTGGTCCGCGAGGCGATGACCCGAGGCATCGCGTTCCTCGAGAGCGGCAACTTCACCGACGCGGTGGCTCAGTTGCGTCTGGCAGTCGCCACCGATAGCACGCTGAACGACGCGAACTACTGGCTGGGGCGAGCCTACCAGGAGCAAGGGCGGCTCGAGGTTGCGGCCCAGAGTCTCCGTCGGTACGTGGCCGGGGCTCCCGGCGGCGAGCATGCCGATGACGCGCGCCTACGCCTCGAGGGGATGCGCTAGCTCGTCGCCGCCACGATGGAACTGGCCGAGACCATCGCCACCCGGCTCGTCGACGTCCAGGCCCGAATCCGGAACGCTCTGAGGGCGGCGGGACGGCCGCGGGACGCCGTTCGTCTGGTCGCCGTCTCGAAGACCTTCTGTCTCGAGCACGTGAGAGCCGCAATCGAAGCGGGGCTGGAGGACCTGGGTGAAAACAAGGTGCAGGAGGCGCTGGAGAAAAGCGCGGCCACATCCTCGCTTCCGGTCACCTGGCACTTCATCGGACATCTGCAGTCGAACAAGGCGCGGAAGGCGGCTGGCGCGTTCGATTGGATCCACTCGGTGGACAGTGTCGAGCTCCTGCGGCGTCTTAATCGGGCCGCGGCTGACGCTGGCCGCAGACCGCAGGTACTGATACAGGTCGACCTGGCGGGCGAGGCGACCAAACATGGGGCCACGGAGGACGACGTCGCCCTGCTCGTAGCCGCGGCCCAGGCGTGCGAACACCTCGAATTGCGGGGGCTGATGACCCTGCCCCCATGGTCGCCGGACCCAGAGGCGGCACGCCCGTTCTTCCACCGGTTGGCCACGATCAGGCAGCAGCTGCTTCCAACCCTGGAACGACCTGACAAGTTCGACCAGCTGTCGATGGGGATGAGCTACGACCTCGAGGTGGCCATCGCCGAAGGGTCGACGATGGTTCGGGTCGGAACCGCCTTGTTCGGCCCCCGGCGACCGAGAGTGCAGAAATCGTCCGTTCCGGCCGACAAGTAGACGAGACCCCAGCGCACCGGTGCGCGGTCGTCTCGGGAGGCCAGGATGAAGATCGCTCCACTCGATCTACGACAAGCGCGGTTCGGCGCGGCACTGGGCGGGTTCAACCGCAGCGAAGTCGCGAGTTTCCTGCGTGAAGCGGCCGATGGCTATGAGCGCGCGCTGCGGGACACCGACAGGCTGAAACAGGAGATCGCCGCGCTGCAGCAGCAGCTCGAGGACCATCGAGGACGGGAAGCCACGCTGCGGGACACCCTCCTCACCGCCCAGCGAGTGTCGAGCCAGGTGAAGGACACGGCGAAGACCGAGGCCGACACCATCATCCGCGACGCACGCAGCCGAGCCGACGACCTCATGCGACAGGCCCGGTCGAAACGCAACGACGTGGAGCGGGAGATCACCGACCTGTCGCGCAGGCAGATCGACGTGGAGGCCTCGATCGAGGGCTCGATCGCGGCGCTGCAACATGCGCTCGATTTCGTCCGTCGTCAGAACCGCGATGCCGGCCACAGCCCCAAGGTCCGCCAGCACCGCGCCCGCCCCGCCGAA
>CAJWMX010000257.1 GCA_913043805.1 uncultured Acidobacteriota bacterium
TGGCGGCCGTGATCTCGCCAACCTTGATTTCGGTCACTCGACAGAAACCCTGATTCATGACCGTCATGTTCGACTCGACGACGGCCGGACCCAGCTTGCCGAACTTCTTCTGATACTGGCCGCGAACGACCTGCTCGAACTGTTCGGTGCTGATCTCGAAGTCCTGCAGCAGCGGCGAGACCTTGAAGAACGCGCCGAGAAAGGCGTTGCCCTGCATTCTGAGCTGCAGGTCTGCACGGTTGGTGGCCTTCCGGGCTATGTCGAAGCCCGGGAGCGTGAAGACCCGGATCTTCTTCTCGATGATCTGCGTACGGGCCCAGATGGGAAGCCGTTCCCACGCTTCTTCCGCCGTTTCGTCCGACTCCCAGATCAGTGCACCCCCCTCGGACATCCCGTCGAGCGGGTTGCAGTGGGTGAACGCCTTGGGGTCGCAGCAGAGCACGACATCGACGTGCCGCAGATCGCAGTTGACCCGGATCCGCTCGGGCGCCACCACGAGGAAGTAGGAGGTCGGCGCCCCCTTCTTCTCCGATCCGTACTTGGGGTTGGCGCTGACGTGGATGACCTCCTTGGGTCGGCCAAATTCGTCGAGCTCCTCGTGCCGCACCGACAGGAAGTCGTTGAAGTCGCCGATGATGGCGCCCAGGTTCTTGCCGGTGGTGATGGCGCCCCAGCCGCCGACCGAATGGAAGCGCACCGCGATCGCGCCCTCGGGCAGCAACGACGGCGTTTCTTCCGCCTTCACTTCGTAGGGATGCGGCACGCCAAGCACGAAAAACGACGCGCCGTCCTCCGCGACACGGCCATCCGACCGCGCACGGCCTTCGGTCGCATAGTCGTAGGCGCCGATGATGTGCTCGGGTCGGAAGTCGCGAGATCCGAGGCCATAGATGCCATTGAACAACCGCGGCACATCCTTGGCGTCGATGGCGGGGAAGCCCTCTTCGATCGGGTGCCCCTCGATGACCAGCGACTTGTTGAGCGCGGTGCGGATGTCGCGACCGAGCGGGTTGTCGCCAGCCAGCGGCTCGTCGGTTCGCTCGAGGACGATCGCGTTCCGCTTGCCAGCGAGGGCGCGGGCCATCGCCTGCTCGGGGAACGGCCGGATCACGTTCACGTGAATCGACCCGACCTTGGCGCCACGGCTATCGCGCAAATGGTCGACGGCGGCCTCGCAGTTCTCGGCGGCGGACCCCAGGGAGATGAAGACGGTCTCGGCGTCCTCGGTCCGGTATTCCGACAGCAGCCCGTAGTGGCGTCCGGTCAGACGTCCGAACTCCTCGTGCGCTTCCTCCAGGTATTGCAGGATCGGCTCGATGAAGTTGTTCAGACGGGCGGCCACGCCCTGCATGTAGTGCTCTTGGTTCTGGACCGGCCCCAGGAGCACCGGGTTGGCCAGGTCGTACATCTTCGGCACCCGCCGGCGAGTGGGGCCAAACAGCACCCGCTGCGCTTCGGTCGGACATTCGATGATGTCGTCTGGCGCCCCGAGGAACTCGCGGATGAGCTCCGACTCATGCTTGTAGAAGGTCCGCTCCAGGTGGGTCGTCAAGAACCCGTCCTGCACGTTCATGCCCGGGGTCAGCGACTTCTCGGTTACCTTGCGCAGGATCAACGCCTGATCGGCGGCCTGCTGCGCGTCCTTCCCGAACACGATGATCCAGCCGGTGTCGAGGACCCCGTTGATATCGTCGTGGCCACAGTGGACGTTGAGGGCGTGCTTGGTGAGCGCCCGCGCGCCGACCTGGACGACCATCGTCGAGGCCTTGCCGGGAGCGTGGTAATACTGCTCGGACGCGTAGGGCAGGCCCTGACCCGAGGTGAAGTTCGTCACCCGCCGGCCGCAGACCGAGTAGGCGATGGCGCCGCCCTGGGCCGCGTGCTCGCCCTCGGCCTCGATGGCCGTGGTACTTCGCCCGAAGACGTTGAGATTTCCTTCGGCGAACGACTGCTGATAAAGCTCGCCACCCTCGGTCGAGGGGGTGATGGGATAGTAGACGCCGGCGTCCGTCACCCGCGCTTCGGTGTGATAGGCGACAAGCTGATTCCCGTTCGCGGTGATGCGGATTCCGGGATACTTCGGCGACTTTCCGGCGTTCTTGCTGGTGTCCTTACCCATGACACTCCACGCTCCATTGCCGAAACGGGGCACCCTCAGATCGGAACCCCGGACAGATCCGGCTCAAACTAGGTATCGGATCAATTCTAGTCCACCTGACCCCGAGGTGGGGCCGGCGGGGCGTTGAAACGGCGAAAGCGACGGCAACTAGGTCGTCTCGACGCTCAGCCAGGCGCCAACCAGAGGCGCCTGCTCGACGCCGGGCCGCGTCCAGTCGCAGACCCCGTCCGGGAAGACGCGGTCGAGTCGGGTCCGAGCGTCGCCGCTGAGCGGAACCGCATAGTCGGCGGTATCAATCGGCTTCAGCTGACACTTGAGGACGTTGGTGGCCACCCCGGCACCGGCCACTTCTCGAGGGGCTGGAGGCGACGGATACAGCTCGGCGCAGCGGCCGGTAGAACGTTCCTGGGTCTCGGCAATCTTCGACGGACGCTCGTCACGCGTCCAGCAGGCGTCGACGAGATCGGCCGGCTTGGCCCGCACGACCTGGTCGATCCGCGGGTCTGACGACGTGTCGGCGTCCAGCGCGGTCAACCACGCGTCCATCTGGGCCAGGGCCTCCCGCAACACCGGGCTCTGGCTCGAGTACAGACCGTAGCGATTGTCCTCGACCAGCATCACGTGGTTGTCCGTCCGCCCATTGGCCCGCTCGAGACGCTCGCGCAGGGCGAAGGAGTGGTAGCGCACGTGGACGTCTCCCCGCTCGACGTCGTCGCTGTAGCCCCGGTAGTCGATGATCGGGGTCGTGACGAGCCCTCCGCCGCCGCTGGTCACCCGGCCCGTCCGGTAGGCGGCCCGCATGGCGTCGTGGTCGGCAACGGTTCGGCCCGACTGAAACTGGCCGTCCTGGTCGTAACCGCCGATGCCCTCGTTGAGCGCGACAAACTGCTCCAGCGTGATCACGCCGTCGTTCAACGCGCCCAGACCGTATTGCACGCCCACGTTATCGAGCGGGCGACGCGCGAACCCGGTCGAGGCGTCGCGGCCGTAGATGTTCACCGTCGCGTCATACACGTCGCACCGCACCCCGCCCGGGTTGGTCTCGGCATGGTAGCGAGCTACCTCTGGGATCACCTCCGGGCAGAACTCGTCCGGCGCGATCCGGCCGGCGTTCCGCGACACGTAGGGCATGGTGTTCAGCACGAGGAACCCGGCCACCGCGCGCTGCTCCTCGTCGGTGAACAGTCCTGGCGCCGTCTCGTTGAAGTAGTGGTTCAGCAGCCGGGCATCGGTGATGAAGGGGATCGTGCCGGACGTCACGTCGGGAAAACTGCAGCCAGGAATGATGCCGTCCAGCAACCCGGGGAAGTTGTCGGCGATCTGATGGTTCTGATACGAGCCGCCAGAGCAGCCCCAGCCGATGGTGAACCGCGGCGCGCCATACGCCTCGATGAACCGCTCCTTGACCATCATCATGGTCTCGGCCGCCAACAGGTCGTTGCAGTTGTTCCCGAACACGTTCAGGCTCGATGACGCAACGGCATAGCCCTGGCGAAGCATTACATCGTCGGTCACTCCACCGGTGCGCGCACCCTGGCGATACCAGCCGTTCACGCACCCGCCCCCGAAGGTGAAAATCAGACGCTCGTTCCAGCCCGGCGATGGCTGCCAGGCGTCCGGCTCGGGCGTGGTGGCCGGGTCATGGAGAATCGCGATCTGGTAGATCGCCCGGTTGACCGTACCGGTCTCGATCCGGACGACGTAGGGCACCTCGTCGCCGGCGAGGGTCGTCGTGTAGGCGAGATCCCCCGGGCGAACCTCCGGGTCGGCAAGCGGACGAAGCGCTCCCCCATCCACCGACCGGTAGCCGTAGTCGACCCTGAGAGCCACGGAGCACTGCGCGTCGAGCGGAGCGCCCAGGGTCTCCTCCGCCCCCTCGCCAAAGAGACGGAACGCCTCGGTCTCGCAGTGGAAGGGAGCCTGATGCGGCCCGGAGAACACCGGCCCGGTCACCGGATAGTTCGTCAGCTCGACCTCGACCGGCGCGCCGCTCCCCGCCGACACCGAGACCACACTGCTCCCCGCGTCCAGACCGGTGACAAGGCCCAGCAAGGCGCCCTCGGCGTCGGGCCGGAACTGGCCGGACACGTCGCGGCCAGCGACCGTCACCCGGACTCCGCCGACCTCGACACCCGGGGGAGGCGAGACCCGCACCAGGACATCACCGGCGGTCACCATGTCTGGACGAGACGACAGGATCTCAACCCGGGACACACCGGCCGTCTCGGCCGGCGCGCAGGCCAAGCCAGCAAGCGGGGCCAGCACGAGCGGCGCGAGCACCCAGAGGGCCGGGCGAGGACGGAGCGCGGTCAGGCTCTGCACGGTGGAGCTCCCTGAAGCGGTGTTGAGGACTGGCGTGCTTGGCCCGGCATGATAGCAGACTCGATCCGCGCCGCCGGAGGTCCGGAAGGTCGTTTGATCCAGCCTCGCAACGCCGCGTATAGTCGGGACGTTCGACGTATTTGCTGCTGGAGACCCGACGATGGCGCAACAGCTTGGTCTGCTCTTCCTCGTGATGTGGCTGGTGGGCACGACCCCCGCGGCGGCACAGGACGACCCCTGGGCCGGAAGCTGGCGGGGAACGGTCACCGCGCGGGGGGGAGAAGTCGAAACGACCGTGACGATGACGCTGGTCGCTGACTCCGGGAACTACACGGGTCTGCTGACCGGCTTCTCGCCCGGCGCCGAAGTGCGGCTGACCTCGATCGAGCCCGGCAACGACCTGCTGACGGTCCAAGCGGCCGCCGACACCGCCCTCGGTCCGCTAGCGCTCACCTACAGCCTGACTCGCGGCGAACGCCCACGCCCTCGCGGACGCGGCAACGCGGCCACGCTCGACGGCCCCGGTCGCATCACGCTCGGCGACTACGGTTTCGATGTCGAGGTCTCGCTCAGCCGCGCTCGCCGGACCGACATTCCCCAGCCCCAGCTCGAGCAGCGCATCGGCTACTTCTCC
>CAJWMX010000258.1 GCA_913043805.1 uncultured Acidobacteriota bacterium
ACGCCGGCGTGTTCGAGTTCGCCATCAACCAGTTGCCCGGACGATCCCTGGGAGAGCCCGGAGAGGTCGTGACGGCACGCATCACTCACCAGAACCTCGGAAGCTTCCTGTCGCCTTAAGGCCGGGGCACCCATCCGCCTGTATCGTGTCCACTCCGCTCCTGGCCCTGTTTCGGCGAGGGGATATCCCGCTCGACGTTCGGTTGCTGGCGGCCGATGGAGGACTGGTCTGGGAGGCGGCCGAGCAGCTCGATCTCCTGGTGTTCCTTCTCGGTGACAGCGAACCGGCCGTGGCGGACCGCGCCGAACGGACGCTCGGTCGGATACCGGTCGACCCATTGTTGGCCATCATGGCCCGGCCGGATGTCACGACCGAGACAAGGGAGGCCCTTGTCGCCCGAGGGATCGACCCGGACCCCGTCCCGGCAGGTGAGGACGTGACAGCGGTCGAGGAGACGACGGAGTCGGGACCAGGCCTGAGCGAGTCACGACCTCAAGTGCTCGCCTCGAAGGCGGTGATTGACCGGATCAAGATCGCCCGGCGCGGTTCCCGCGAGCAGCGCTCGTGCTCATTCGTGACCCCAACAAGGTCGTGGCCGTGGCGGTGCTCGGCAGCCCCAAGCTGAACGTCACGGAGATCGAAACCTACGCCCGCATGACGAGCGTCCAAGAGGAAGTGCTGCGTGTTGTCGGGACGAGCCGGCACTGGAACAAGCACTATCCCGTGACTGCGGCGCTGGTGACGAACCTCAAGACGCCGATTGCCATCGTGATGCCGATGGTGACGCGGTTGAATGAACGCGACCTCAAGCTGATCACGAGCGACCGCAACATCTCCGATGGGGTGCGCGCCGCCGCCCGCAAGTTCCTGCTCACGGGGCAGGCACGTCGGAGATAGACGCTCAGAACGAGCGTTTATTCTTGGGGCGCGGTTTGCCGGTGCGTTTGGTGCGTCGGCCGCCGCCGGCCGGTGTCGGCGACGAGGTCTTCGCCCCGGTCTTGGCCTGCTTCCGTGCCTTGGCCCGCTTCGCCAGGATCCATTCCGACCGCATCTGCGACAGCCCGTCCATGTAGATGGCGACCTCGGCTCGCTCCGCCTCGCCCTTCAACTGTTTGAGCAGGGAAATCGCGAGGGCGAGATCCCGCTCGATCGTGGCTGGTGACGTCTCGTTGTACATCCGCTTGAGCTCGGCGCGCGCCGAGGCGACGGTAGTCATGACTGGCTCCTGGAGTGGTGACGACGCAGCGAGGACCGCATGGCTTCGAGCGATTGCGTGTTCAGGACATCGGCCGGTTCGAGCCAGGCTCGACGAGCGACCGCCACACCCCACCGGAGTCGCGCGAACGCATCGGGTGCGTGGGCGTCGCTCGAGATCACCAGCCGCACGCCGCGCTCCCGGGCCAGTCGCGCATGACTGTCAGAAAGATCCAGGCGGTGGGGTTGGCTGTTGATCTCGAGCGCCACATTCCGTTCGGCCGCGGCGCCGAAGATCGCGTCGACGTCGAGGTCGACCGGGCGACGTCTGAGCAGTAGGCGGCCGGTGGGATGCCCGAGGATGTCGACCACCGGTGAGTCGAGGGCCCGTAGAAGCCGGTCCGTCATCGCGTCCCGTTCCTGGGTCATGCTGGAGTGCACCGAGGCAACCACCAGGTCCAACTCGGCGAGACAGCCATCCGAGAGATCCAGCCTGCCATCGGCCAGGATGTCGCATTCGATGCCAGCCAGCAGGGTGATCCCGTCGAGTGTCGCGTTGAGCGCCCGGATCCGAGCCGCGTGCCGCAGGGCGCGGGTCTCATCGAGCCCATTGGCCATCGCCAGGGCCTGACTGTGGTCGGTGATCGCGAGATACTCCAGTCCGGCGTCCCGGGCGGCGAGCCCCATCTGTTCAAGGCTGGCTTTGCCGTCGCTGGCGTCGGTGTGGCAGTGGAGATCTCCACGCAGATCCCCGGTCTCGATGAGCAAGGGCAGCTGACCCGCTTCGGCGGCGGCCAGCTCACCGCGGTGTTCCCGGAGCTCCGGTGGTACGTAGTCGAGGTCGAGGGCGGCGTAGATGCTCTCTTCGGTATCGCCGGCGACCAGGGAGTCGTCGTCGCTGCGAATCAGGCCATACTCGGTGAGTGTGAGCCCCCGTCGCAACGCTCGGTCTCGTAGTGCGATGTTTTGCGCCTGGTAGCCGGCAAAGTACTGCGCCGCGGCGCCGGCGCTCTCGGCGGCGACCAGGCGGAGATCGATCTGGAGGTCGCCGGTGAGACGGACGCTCGCCCGGGTCGAGCCCTGCCCGAGCACCCGGCTGACGTCCGGGCTCGACGTGAACCTGTCCATCAGATCGTCGTCCTCGCCCACGGCCAGCAGATCGATGTCGCCGCAGGTCTCGCGCCTGCGGCGCAGACTGCCGACCGCCGAGACACGGAGGTCTGGTCGATCTTGCCGGAGGTAGGCGATCATCTTCTGGGCGGCGGCCTCCGCCCGATGGAGCAGGTGTCGGCCCACGCGGCTGCGGTGCTCTGAGACCGCCTGAAGCAGTTGCTGTTCCTTGCGTGGACCAAGGCCCTTGAGCGAACGGACGCGGCCCGCCCGTGCGGCGGCCTCCAACGCGTCGAGGCTATCGACCGCGAGCTCGCGATAGAGGAGCGCCACGGTGCGAGGGCCGACGCCCCGGAGCCGGAGCAGGTCCAGGATGGTGGGCGGAAACTCCTGGAGCAGCTCATCGAGATAGCCCAGCGTGCCTTCTTCGGCGAGTTCCCTGATCTTGGTCGAGAGGTCTTTCCCGATTCCCGGGAGGGTCCGGAGCTCGTCTTCGGAGAAATAAGCAACCCTTTCGGCAAGGTGCCCGACCACGTCGGCCGCTTGACGGTAGGCGCGGATCTTGAACGGGTTCGCACCTTTGATTTCGAGCAGGTCGCCGACGTCCGAGAGCACCCGGGCGATCGCGTGATTGTCCATGGCCGGGCTCAGTCCGGCTCGACGTCGACCCGGAGTCCCTCGGTGTCGATCCGGCACTCGAGCAGCTGGGCCCCAGCGTCGACCAGACTGTCACAGACCTGATCTCGTCGGTCAGGATCGATCACGAGACAGACGCACCCGCCGCCCCCGGCTCCACAGACCTTGCCCGCCAGCGCTCCAGCGGCCCGCGCGCCGGACAGGATGCGGTCAATCGCGGGTGTCGTGACCCCCGGGGCGAGGGCCTGCCTGGTGTCCCATTCACGGGCGAGCTGTCTGCCGAGCTCGGGCCAATCCTGGGCGACCAGGGCCCGGCGGGTGTCAACGGCGATGTCGCGAATCGTGGCGAAGTGCGCCGCCAGCGCTTGATCTCCTTCGATGTGGCGTCGCGTGATGTCCCAGTTGTTGAGTCCGGAGGACCGTGAGTCTCCGCTGTAGCAGAGCACGAGCCGTCGCTCGAGTTCCGCAACGTCGATGTCGAGCGGAACCCGCTCGACACCGAGCGGACCCAGTTCAACCGCCGAGACCCCGCCATAGAGGGCCGGACGGTAGTCCTGCACCCCGGTCGGAATGCCGAGCGTGCGCGCTTCGAGGTTCATGGCCAGCGTGAGCAGCTGCTCGGAAGACAGCACGCGCTGCTGCCAGCGGGCCAGCGCGGCACAGACGGCGATGGTCAGCGCGGAGGAGCCGGCGATGCCGGCGCCCATCGGAGAGCCTGAGCTCGTGGTGACCTCGACGCCCGACAGCTCGAAGAACCTCCCGAGGTGCGCCAGAAGGCGGCCGTCGCCTTCCAGGTTGAGCGACCGCCAGTCCTCGGCCTCGAGTCTCAGTCCGGTGTCGCTTGAGGCCAGGATGACCCGACTGTCCGGGCGGGAGCGGACCTGACAGCTCGCTCGAATCCCGAGCGCGGCGTTGATCGTCTGTGCGCCAGAGTGGAAGAGGTAGAGCGGCCAGATGTCGAGGGTCCCACCGGCCAAGTCGATCCTGGTGGGGGCAGAGGAGCTGACCAGCACGCGCGCATTATAATTGCTCCCGCCGCGTCGCAGTCCGGCGCGGATCGGCCTTCACGAGACGCGAGCACGCGTGAACGCACTCCATCGCCACGTCGGTCGGTTGTTCATCCTGGGGTTCGCCGGGGCGACCATCCCACCGGAGTTGTCGGCGGTCGCCCGCGAGTGGGGGCTGGGCGGCGTGATCCTGTTCGGGCGGAACATCGAGGCGCCAGAGCAGGTGGCCGAACTGGCTCACGATGCGCAGCAGTTGGCGACCGAGGTCCCTCTGTGGGTCAGCGTCGATCAGGAGGGAGGGCGGGTCGCTCGCCTTCGGTCCCCGTTTACCGAGTGGCCGGCGATGGCGGCGCTCGGACGTCACGGCGATCCGGCACTGAGCGCGCGGGTGGCGACGGCGCTGGCCGACGAACTGGCCGCGGTCGGGGTGACGCTGGACTTTGCTCCGGTCCTGGACCTTCATCACGCCGGCGCCGACCCGGTGATCGGCGATCGGGCACTGTCCGACGATCCCGACCTGGCCGCCAGACTCGCGACCTCCTTCATCGAGGCGCTCCAGGCGCGGGGAGTCGCGGCCTGCGGCAAGCACTTCCCGGGGCACGGTGACACCCGCGCCGACTCCCACCACGAGCTTCCGGTCGTGGAGCACCCGCCGGACCGGTTCCGGGCGCGTGACCTGGTGCCCTTCAGGGCGGCCATCGAGGCAGGCGTCGCCTCGGTGATGAGTGCCCACGTGCTGTATCCCGCGTTCGACGACGAGCAGCCAGCCACGCTCTCTCGGACTCTCATCTCCGACGTGCTGCGGGACGAGATGGGGCACCGAGGCTTGATTGTCACCGACGATCTCGAGATGGGCGCGATCGCGGCAGCGCACCCCGTGTCGGAGGCCGCCGTGCGGGCGTTCGACGCCGGGTGCGACACGCTACTGCTGTGCGGTCCCTCGATCGAGCAACATGTGACGGCGATCGAGGCGCTGATCCACACGGTCGAGACCGGGCGTGTGTCGGCGACCGCTCTCGATGCCGCGTGGAAACGACATGAGGCTGTAAAGGCACGGTTTCTCGGGCTCCCACCGCGACGTCCGCTGTCGGGACCGGCCCTGCGGGCACGGCTCGGTA
>CAJWMX010000259.1 GCA_913043805.1 uncultured Acidobacteriota bacterium
TCGGACCGCGCGCGACGCCGACCGTTGATGGCGACCGGGTCTACGTCGTGGGCGCCACCGGCCGTCTGCTCTGCCTGAGGGTCGAGACCGGCGAGGTGATCTGGGAGAAGGACTACATCGCCGACTACGACACGAGCGTCCCGACCTGGGGCGTGGCGAGCGCGCCGCTGGTCGACGGCGACCGGCTGATCACCATCGTGGGCGGCGAGCCGGACGCGCTGGTCATGGCGTTCGACAAGCACACGGGCGAGGAGATCTGGCGGTCGATCGAGGTAACCTCCGAGATGGGCTACGGCCAGCCGGTGATCTACGAAGCCGGCGGCGCGCGTCAGCTCATCATCTGGCACCCCACCGCCTTGACCTCACTCGACCCCGAAACCGGTGAGATCTACTGGAACCAGCCGTGGGAGGTGCAATCGAGTGTGTCGGTGGCCACCCCGGCCCGCGACGGCGACTATCTGCTGGTGTCGCAGTTCTACCGCGGCTCGATGATGATGCGGCTGAGCTCCGACCGGCCCGACGCCACCATGCTGTGGCAAGGCACCGGGCGCGATAGCCTGCCCGAGGCCACCGACGGCCTGCACGCGATGATCACGACCCCGATCGTGGACGGCGACTACATCTACGGCGTGGGCAGCTATGGCGAGCTGCGTGGGCTCGATGCCCGGACCGGCGATCGTCTGTGGATGAGCCTGGACATGACGCCGCAAGCCAGATGGGGCGGCGCCTACATGGTGCGACACGGCGACCGCTACTTCGTGCAGAACGACGAGGGCGACCTGATCATCGCCGAGTTCACGCCGGACGGGTATGTGGAGCACAGCCGCACAACGCTGATCGAGCCGACGATGAGCGCCGGCTACGGCCCACGGCGCGCCTTCGACCGGCTGGTGAGCTGGTCGCACCCGGCCTTCGCCAACCAGCACGTCGTACAGCGCAACGACCGCGAGATCATCCGGGCCTCGCTCGCCGCCGACGACTACTGACGTCGTTACTGGGACGCGCCTTTCCGGTTGCTGACGCCGGCCGACTCGTGCTCCCGGCAGATGCGCGTGCTCTCGTCTACCGACAGCGCGTCTGAGGTCAGGCCGCAGCGAAACCGCTCGTTGCCCTCTCGGACGAAGTGTCTGCAGGTGTGACACACCCCGAACGAACGGCCCTGATTGACCCGCTGCAGCTCTCTCAGGAACGAGTCGAGCGCGCCCATGATTCTTCGGCGCTGCTCAGCCGGGAGACCGTCTAGCGCCGTCACGACGAGGGGTGGCGGCATCGCGCGGCGCAGCAGTGATCGGCCCCGGCTCGTGACGCGGAGTCTCACAATCCGGCGGTCAGCCGCATCGGACCGCTTCTCTATCAGCCCCCGTCTCTCCAGGGCCAACAAAGTCTGTGACGCCGTTCCCTTGGTGACCTGTAGGTAGTCCCCAACGGCCGCGGGCTTGTCACTGTAGCGATTGCAACGGACCAGGTAGTCAAGCGCGTGCAGCTGCACCGGCGGAAGCCCGCCGGCCGAAGCGCGCTCCTCCGCCTGGACCAGACGACCGATCCGAGTCAGGTACTCGTAGGCACTCAGCGGCATCCCTCGAAGTGTATCGACTCGATACGACCTCAACAAATTCAGGGCCGGTCAAAAATAGCATCGACTCGATACTATTAACCAAGGAGCCCTGATGACACCTACTCGACTGACCTGCGCTGCCGCATCCATGCTCATCAGCATGAGCGTGCTTCTGACGCCCGCCACCGCAGTTGCGGCGGGTCCAGTGCCAAGAACACCGGATCTGGAACTTACCGACGCCGCCGTGACCTATCTCCCCGACCTTGATCTAGTGGTGTTCGAGATACGCGTCGGGGACGAGGCGGGTGCGACCCGGCCCACCCCGGCCGGCCAGTTCCACGAGGCGCCGGTGCTCGCCTACGTCTTTCCGACAACCTTGAACGCGGAACAGGTCGGGTTCTCGGGCGCAGACGGCATCTTGGCGCTGGTGGCCACCGTGCACCCAGACTTCGACGACACGCCGCTGTGGGACGAGAACCGCAACGGCGACCCTGGCGATGACGGCACCGTCTTCCACACGCACTGGGTCGTGCTGGTTCCAGACGAGCGTGTCGCAGGCGGGCTGGCGGTCAAGGCCGTCGAAGAGGCACAGCCGGAAACCGTCCTGCCTCCAACCAACGCCGGGATGACGAGCTATCCTGACTCACCCGGTTTCCCGGTCGTGCTGCAAGAAGACACCCTACGAATCCCGGTACCTGCCGGACGGATTCTGGCGCTCAAGACGTTCCGCTACGATGCCGTAAGTGCGTATCTGGAGGTGAACCTGGAGGATCCGAACCGTCCTACGCTGGGCGCGTACGAGGTGTATGACGTACTCTCAGGCGACTTGAGCCTGCCCCGGCGCTTCACCCTGCCGTAGAACGATGGGAACGGGGATTCCGGTGGGGCTATCGCGGCGCTCCCTTAATCCGGAATCCCTCGTCCTGGATGGTCTTGTTGAGCAGGCTGACGCACGCATAGAGCGCGCGTAGCGTGGGCACCTCGACGTCGGTCATCTCGGCCAGCTCGATCACCACCCCGAGCATCCCGTCGATCTCGAGCGGCTTGCCCACTTCGACGTCCTGCAACATCGACGTCTTGTGCTTGCCGACCGACTCCGCGCCTGAAATCCGCCGCTCCATCGGTACCCGGAAGTGCGCGCCCAGACGCTCAGCCACCGCCTGCGCCTCGGTCATCATCGTGGCCGCGAGGGTCCGGGTCAGCGGGAACTGACAGATGTCCACCAGCGTCGAGTGCGTCACCGCGCTGATCGGGTTGAAGGTCAGATTGCCCCAGAGCTTCAGCCAGATCTCGGACCGGATGTCGTCGAGCACCCGCGCCTTGAAGCCGCCCTCCTCGAACAGGCTCGCGATCGCCTTGACCCGCTCCGACTCACGACCGTCCAGCTCACCCACAGGGAAGCGGTTGCCTTCGACATGCTGGA
This sequence comes from uncultured Acidobacteriota bacterium, assembly GCA_913043805.1. Taxonomy (GTDB): domain Bacteria; phylum Acidobacteriota; class Vicinamibacteria; order Vicinamibacterales; family UBA8438; genus UBA2994. Next base: position 2,979 of record CAJWMX010000259.1, read on the forward strand.
TGACACCGGGTTCTGCGATGGTGGCGGCCGGATAGGCGATGCATCCGATCACGCGGTCCGGGTCAACCGCCTTCAACAACACACCGCCCGGATCGACGGTCTCGACGACGCGATTGGCGTACGGACCTTCGAGCTTCTGGAAGTACCACCAGGGAATGCCGTTCTGCAGCGTCACCAGGACAGTGTCGGGACCAAACAGCGACGGAAGCTGGTCAACGACGGGAGCAATCTGGTGCGCCTTGAGTGCCAGCAGCACGACGTCCTGGGCGTCCAGATCCGTGATCTGATCGGTCGCCCTCATCGCGGCCACCTGCCGGTCGTCACCTTCGACCAGGGTCATTCCGTTGGCCTTGATCGCCGCCAGATGCGGGCCGCGCGCAATCGCCGACACCTCGTGCCCGGCGTTGGCCAGCCGCACAGCCATGTACCCGCCGATCGCCCCCGCCCCGACAACACAAATCTTCATTGGCCCTACACTGCTCCGTCGGCCTTCGCGGCCGCGATCGCCTCATCGTCCATCCCGAGCACCTGCTTCAGCACCTCGTCGGTGTGTTCGCCGAGCAGCGGCGACCGGCGCACCTCGGCGGGTGAATCGGACAGCTTGATCGGATTGCCGACCGTCAGATACACCCCGCGCTCCGGATGATCCACCTCGACGACGGTGCCGGTGGCTCGAAGCGACGGCTCCTCAGACAGCTCCTTCATCGAGAGCACCGGCCCACAGGGCACGTTCAACGGATTGAGTATCTCCATAGCCTCGAACTTCGTCTTGGTCATGGTCCACTTCTCGATCTCGTCGAACATCTGATCGATCTTGGGAAGTCGAGCCTCGGCGCTGTTCCAATCCGGGTCTTCGAGCCAGTCCTCGTGTCCCACCACCTTGGCCAGCCCGTTGAAGGCGGCGGCCTGCGCGATGATGTAGAGATAGGCGTCGGGGTCGGTCTCCCACCCCTTGCACTTCACGATCCACCCGGGCTGCCCCCCGCCCGACGCGTTGCCCGCCCGTGGCGTCGCGTCCCCGAACGTCCCGTGGGGGTACTGCGGATACTCCTTGAGCGGGCCATGCATCAGCCGCTGCTGGTCCCGCAGCTTCACCCGACAGAGATTGAGCACCCCGTCCTGCATCGCGCACTCGACCCGCTGCCCACGGCCCGTGGTCTCCCGCTGGAACAGCGCCGTGACGATGCCCAGCGCCAGGTGCAGCCCGGTTCCCGAGTCGCCGATCTGCGCACCCGACACGACCGGCGGGCCCTCGGGAAACCCGGTGGTGCTCGCTCCCCCGCCCGTGCACTGCGCCACGTTCTCGTAGACCTTGCAATCCTCATAGGGACCGGGGCCGAAGCCCTTGACCGAGGCATAGATGATGCGGGGGTTGATCTCCTGGATCCGCTCCCAGGAGAAGCCCATCCGGTCCAGCGCGCCGGGAGCAAAGTTCTCGACCAGCACATCACACGATTCGATCAGTTGCGTGAAGATGGCCTTGCCTCGCTCACCCTTGGTGTTCAGCGTCACGCTCCGCTTGTTGTGGTTCAGCATCGTGAAATAGAGGCTGTCCACGTCGGGAATATCGCGAAGCTGGCTACGGGTGGCGTCTCCCTTGCCAGGCCGTTCCACCTTGATGACGTCGGCGCCGAACCAGGCGAGCAACTGTGTGCACGTCGGCCCCGACTGCACATGGGTCATGTCGAGGATGCGAACTCCGTCGAGCGCCTTCATGGTCCTGAGTCTCCTTGGTGTGTCCCGAACACCCCGCCGCCGGGGTTCCGAGCACGACATTATGCCATCGGTGAAGCATCGGCGAGGCGCGTGGGAGCCACTAGAATGACGTCACGAATCGTTCCCGGACAGACGTCGGAGGCTCTCCATGACCCGTTGCCGCCTGATCATCATGAGCGCCCTGCTGCTCCACCCGCTGCTGCCGCCACCACTGAGCGCGCAGCCGGTCCAGGTCGAGCGGCTGCTCGACCGTCCGATCATCACGCCGGAGATGGACGCTCGGATGGGGAGCAACATCGCCGGTCCGTCGCTCATCCGGGTGCCCGACTGGATCGAGTCGCCGCTCGGCGCCTACTACCTCTACTTC
>CAJWMX010000260.1 GCA_913043805.1 uncultured Acidobacteriota bacterium
CTACGCCGCGTTGTGCGAGGTGACGGATCGTCCGGTGTTCGTGCAGACGAGCGGAGGAGCGCCTGACATCGAGCCGACCGTCGACTTCATTGTGTCGCTCGCGCGCGAGTTTCCGCAGTGCGGCTACGTCAAGGAGGAGCACCCGCCCGTGCAGGAGCGGATGCTCCAGCTGGCCGAGCACCGACCCGATCCGATCCGGACGATTCTCGGCGCCAACTTCGGCCGGCAGTGGGTCTACGAGATGAGGCTCGGCACCGATGGGGTGATGACGGGTGGGGTGATGTACGCCGACATCTACGCCACGATGTGGGATCTCCACCTCGCCGGACGCCACGACGAGCTCAGGGATCTCAACGGCCGGTTGTTGCAGATGCTCAACCTGGACAGCCTCGTGCCCGGCGTCCGCCTCTACGTGCTGCAGAAGCGCGGCATCTTCAAGACGGTGAAGTCGAGGCGCGGCAAGTACAGCTTCTCCCAGACCCAGATCGACGAGATCGAGCACCGCTTCGCCGCGCTCGAACCCTACCTCCGCGCCTGAAGACCCGACCTCACCGCAACTCGATCGGCACCGCGGCGCGCATCTGTTCGTGCTCAAGCACGAGTGTGTAGATGCCGGCCGGCCAGCTGCCGAGCGGCGCCTGGAAGAACAGGTCGCCCGATGCGCCCCGGAACTGGTCCGCCTGCACGTCCTCCTGCACCGTGCGTCCCGAGGGCACCGTGAAGAACCGGAACGGTTCGACCCGACCTCGCCGGTTGAAGTAGCTGATTACGTCGTGTCGGCTGAGGTTGGCGTTCTGGACCAGCTGCCGGACTCGCGGATGGTCGGCGTTGAAGTCTCGCTGCGTGGCCAGCTCCACTCGCCTGTCGTCTGGAGTCAGCAGGTGAAACGCGCTGCGTGGAATGGTCGACAGTTCCTCGGTGGTGAACGCGGTCTCGATCATCATCCACCGCGAGTCGTGCTCGATCTGCGAGTAGTAGTAGGCCGCTACGAGATGCAGCTGGCCGTCGCGGTACTGGATCGCCGCCCGCCCCCACTCCTTGGTGTTCGGAAAGTGCTCGTTCTGCGCGGCCGCCACCCCTGGCGACCCCACGCCCAGGATCAACGACAGCACGGAGAGTCGGAACCACATATGGGCATCCTCCAACGGGGCAGGCGCCGGTCCGGGCTGGCAGGAGGGCATCCCCATCTTACCGCTCTCCGGGACCGGCGGAGCGTCGTCGCTGGAGTAGAGTGATCCGAGCCGCGATGGAACGACGACCCTACTTCGTGCTGGGTGACTTCGGCAGCAACCTGCTCGTTGGCGCACTCGTGGCCGTGGCCACCGGAGCGGTGGTCGGCGACGCGTGGCCGATGGCGCTGGGGATGGGACTGGGTATGCTGTTGGGCGACCTCATCGCGCTTCCCGCCGCCGTGGCGCTGAGCATGCTGTTTGGCGCCATGGAGCTGATGCTCCCGCTCATGCTGACCGGCATGGTGGCCGGGATGGCGGCCGGGATGGCCGGGACCGCCACCGCGCTGGGCACGGCCGATGGCGTCGTGCTCGGTGGCGTCTGCGGCCTCGTCGTCTGCGCCGGCACGTATGCGTTCAACGGCTATCTCCATGCCCGACATCGTCGGGAGCAGAGCTGACCAGCATGGATATCGAGACCAGGCGGAAGTGGGACAACGCGGCCCGGGGCTACGCTCTAATGAACGGTCGCGGTCCGGAGTGGCGCTGGGCGCCCCCGAAACGCCGTCTGTTCTCGGAGATGTCGGGGCGGGTGTTGTTTCTTGCCGTGGGGCCGGGGTTGGACATCCAGTTCTTTCCGCCCGGGCGCGAGATCGTCGGTCTCGACATCAGTCCGATGATGCTCGAAGCGGCCGCGCCACTGGCCGAGGCTTATGAGGGGACGCTCGAGTTGCGGTTGCTGGATGTACACGACCTCGACGAGCCCACCGGGAGCTTCGACCAGGCGTTCACCTCCTGCACGTTCTGTTCGGTGCCCGATCCGGTCGCCGGGCTCGAGGCGGTGCGGCGAGTGCTCAAGCCGGGGGGCTCGCTCGGGATGTTCGAGCACACCGGCAGTCGGTTCTTTCCCTTCAGCGCGATGCTCGATGTTATGACGCCGCTGACGTGGCGGTTCGGGCCGGAGATGAACCGGGACACGGTGGCGAACGTGACCCGGGCCGGGTTCGTCGATGTACGGGTGGAGCCGGTCTATCTCGACGTCGTCAAGATCATCCGTGCGGTCGCGTCCTAAGTTGGCCGGCGATCCGCCTTGCGGTCTTACTGATCGAAAAATCCCGACATCCGGCGGAGCCCGTCGGCCACGCTGTCGCGCGCGTCGTTGAGCACGCCGGTCACCGCGTCTTCCTCACGAGGGAGCGACTCGGCCAGATCGCGCGCCCGTTCGGTGACCGACGCCGATGCCGGTCCCATCTCGAACGGCAACTCGCCGCTCCCGAGCAGGAATCCGACCGCACCGGCGAGGCCGGCGACGAGTCCGTATCTAATCAGGCGTCCGATTCGCATCAGGCTGTCTCACCTCTCCTTGAGAATGTATCGGCTGGTCGCAGGCCGCTCAGCACCAGAGCCTACCGAACCGTGACCATTCCGCCCAGGTCGTGGAGCCCTGTCGCCGGGTCCCACAGACCCGTGTTGGCGAGTCGGATGCCGTATTCAGGGCGACCATAGAGTCCGGGTTCTGGATCGGGAAGGTGCATCAGGAGCCGGTAGGTCCCCGACATCGCTTCCGACCGGTCTGGGTGGCGGCGAAGACGTGCCGTGCGGTGCCGAACGCGTCGACTGTGCCCGACAGCGAGTCTCCGAGTGGCGGTGCTCGTGGCGGAGGGTCGGTCGGCCCTGGGCTGGGTTCGGGCGCTGGGGCGGGCTCAACGTCGATCACAGACGGACTGGTCGGCCCGCTCGAGCATCCCACCGTGCCGGCGAACAGCACGAAGACGAGAAGAACGGCGTCTCTCAACGGAACTGGCTCGAGTGCACGTGGCAGGCCGACGCTCATCAATCTACCGCGCGTGCCTGAGTCGGCGCACGCGTCCCGCTCGGTCGTCAGCCGTGCCGGAGGGTGATCATCGGGTCGACCCGGAGGGCCCGCCGGGCGGGTACGGCACAGGCGAGGGCGGCCACGGCGATCAGGACCACGGAGACGCCGAGGAAGGTCAGTGGGTCGGTCGGCGTGGTGCCGTAGAGAAAGCCGGCCAGGATCCGACTGGAGACAAGCGCGCCGCCGATACCCAGGACGAGGCCGATCGCCACCATCGCGAGCCTCTGCCCGACGACCGTCGTGAGCAGGCTCCCTGGCGCGGCCCCCAGCGCCAACCGGACGCCGAACTCCCGGGTCCGCTGGCCGACCGAGGTGGCCATCACGCCGGCGATGCCGGCCGCCGTGATCACCAGGGCAAGCAGGGCGAATCCTCCCAGGAGCAGCAGCGTGACCCGGCGGGTCGCCAGCGAGTTGTCCCGGGTGTCGGCCAGCGTGGCGAACCGTTCGACCGGCTGTTCAGCGTCGACGCTCCGCACCGCCTCTCGCATCTCGGTGGCCAGCCCCACCGGATCGCGTCGCGCGCGGACGAGGATCCGCGTGGCCCCGGGCGCCTGCAGGAACGGCCGATAGAGTGCGTCGGAAGCGTCGGCGTCGAGGCCTGCGTGACGGACGTCGCCGACAACGCCAACGATGGTGAGCCACGAGTTGTCCCCATCCAGGGTGACGCGGCGATCGAGCGGCGGCTCGTCCGGCCAGTGGCGTCTGGACAGCGACTGACTGATGATGGCCACCGGCGCCGCCTCGTGGTCGTCGAGCCGGCTGAACGCGCGGCCCGACCGAAGTGGCACCCCGATGGTCTCGAAGTAGCTCGGGCTGGCGACCCGGACGTCCAGACGTGGCCGCAGGTCCGGGTCATCGTAGCGGCGGCCCTCGATCTCGAACGCTTGCTGCTGGGTCGGTTGTCCCTCGAGCGGGATACCGCTGGCGGCGGCGGCCGAGACGACGCCCGGCCGTTCACCGATCCGGTCGAGGATGCTGGTGAAGAGCTGTCGGCGGCCGTCCGGGCTTCGGTGCTTCGACCAGTTCGGGAACACCTCGGCGCCCGAAGGCGTGAACGTCACCTCGAGCTGGCCGACGAGCGGACCAGGGCCGGCCGACGTACGCACCGGCTTCACCTCGGTCGCGAGCAACAGCTCGAAAGCGCTGGCGGTCACCGCTTGCAACCCGGTTGGCGTCCAGATGGCGACGCAGCCGAGCACGGTCATCATCAGCAGAAGCAACAGAATGCGGATACGAGGCGAGCGCTTGACCGGTACCGGGTCCTTCGATGGTGTCCGCGGTCGGCTGAAGCTCCAGTCGATGTCGTGCGACTGGACCACCGGTTTGGGCGCGAGCCGGACCGGTCGCGCTTCCGCCAGCGGCGCCGCCAGGGGTTCGAGCGTCGGCGCACCGTTCTTCTTCTCCAGGCCGGCGGCGGGATGCGAAGGGGTCTCGGGTGGGTGCTGGCTCATCTCTCTCGCCCTACCTCGGCACGGCTGGCACTGGTGTTCACCGTCGCAAGGAGCGTGCCGGGGCGGTTTCTGGTCAGGATCTCGCCGGAATCGGCGGCTCCGGGGCGGCGTACCCCGGGCGTGGCATCGGATCTGGTGGGTATGATCACGATTTGGTCGCTCTGACCGGTCTGGCAGGAGGAACGATGCGGAGGTCCCGTAGATGGCTCGCTATGAGCCTGTTCGTGACGCTGGGAAGCGGCGTGGCGCCCGTGGTTGCCCAACCCGCCGATCACGACACGCTGGCCGCGATTCGTGACGAAGGGCTCCGTCGCTCCAAGGTCATGGACCACATCGGCTGGCTCACTGACGTCCACGGGCCCCGTCTCACCGGCACCCCCGCGATCGAGGCGGCGGGCGCCTGGGCGCGACGGACTCTGGAGGAGTGGGGGCTGGAGGTGCGCACCGAGCGGTTCGGCTTCGGGCAGGGCTGGTCGCTGGTGCGGTTCCATGCCCACATGGTCGAGCCGCGGGTGATGCCGATCATCGGGTTTCCCCGCTCGTGGTCATCGAGCACCG
>CAJWMX010000261.1 GCA_913043805.1 uncultured Acidobacteriota bacterium
CGGTCAGGCCGCCGTCCTCGGGACAGCTCGTCCCGCAGTTTCCTGCTCCGGCGGCCGACGTGCTTGACCGCGCCCGGCGCCAGCCGCTGGTCATCATGACCGGCAGCGGCGACTTCAACCGGGACGAGTGTCGCGCGGCAGCCGAGGCCTTCGAGGGCGATGGGTTCACCAACCTCCACCTGCTCGACATCGACGGCATGGGGCACGAGCTGCCAACGCCTGAGAACTTCGCGCGGGGCCTGGATCTGCTGCTGGCTTCCGGCGACTGACCGGATCGGAAACAACATGACCGAATCCCGAACCGTGCGGGTCGCCGTAGTGCAGGCCGCGTCCGCCCTGTTCCAGCGCGATACCGCGGTCGACACCGTCTGCAGGACGACAGCCGAAGCGGCTGGCGAAGGCGCGAGGCTGGTCCTGTTCCCGGAGGCCTACGTCGGCGGCTACCCCTGGGCCCTGGCTTTCGGCACCGCGGTTGGTGGACGCACCGAGGCCGGGCGCCGCGTCTGGGCCCGCTACTGGTCCGAGGCGATCACCGTGCCCGGCCCCGAGATCGAACAGATGTCCGCCGCGGCAGCCGAGGCCGGTGTCCATTTCTGCATGGGGGTCGTCGAACGCGACAGCACCTACAGCGGAGGCACGCTCTTCTGCACGCTCGTCTACATCGGCCCGACGGAACGCTCCTGGGCAAGCACCGCAAGCTGACGCCGACCGCGGCGGAACGCTTCATCTGGGGCGAGGTCGACGGCAGCACGCTGACCACGGTCGAGACCGAGCATGGGACTGTCGGCGGACTGATCTGCTGGGAGAACTACATGCCGCTGGCCCGGATGGCCATGTACGGCAAGGGTGTGGACACCTATCTAGCCCCGACGGCCGACGGTCGACCCCGTTGGCAGGCCACCCTGCAGCACATCGCGCTCGAAGGACGCTGCTTCGTGGCCTGCGAGATGTTTGGCATCCTGTCGTCGCTCTATGACCCGACCGGGGCCCACGGCACCGACCCGCTCTGCTGGCCCTACTACGCCACGCCGGCCGACCTCGAGGGGCTGCCGCCGCACGTCATCTCGGTGAACGAGCTGGATCCACTACGGGACGAGGGCCTGGCCTACTACCAGACGCTGAACGCGGCGGGAGTGAGTGTGGTGGGACGGACGGTGAACGGCACCTGTCACGCGGGCGACGCCATCTTCCGGCGCGCGATGCCGGACGTGTTCGCCGCCACGGTGCGCGACATCAAGGGGTTCGCCGAGTCACTGTAGGCGACCGCGTACCTACTGGACCCCTTCCATGACGGCGCCGGCCAGGATGTTGGTCAGCCCGTAGTTGCCCTCGTGGCAGGCGTACTCGAAGAGCGGCTGTGGATTCCGCCGCATCGGCACCGAGAAGGTCCAGGACGCGGTCCACACCTGCGGGTCGTTCACCGTCACGTCATAGCGCAGCGTGTCGTTGTCCACGCGGGTCAACCGCTCGGTCAGGACCAGCCCACGACTGGTCACTCCTTGCATGAAGTTGGTCTCCCGCAGGAAGTTCCGGGTCTCGATGACCAGCGTGTCACCATCCCAGCGGCCGCGGGAATCGCCGGTCCACATCCGGACCGCGTCTGGCGCGTGATCTTCCCCGCCCAGTGGCACGACGCGCGCCTCGTGATTCATCTCGGCCAACAACACCACCGTGTCCTCGGTCTGAAACACCTGCACGTTGTTGTTGTAGGCGCTCGGCGTCATCGGCGGCCCCGAGTTGAAGCCGAGGATGCACCGCACCTGCAGCCCGCCCGGGCCGAGGTCTTCGACCCACCCGCCAGGCGTCGGCTCATGGCTCGTCACGCCGCTTCTGACCCTGGCCAGCTCTGCCGCGGCGGCCTCGGCCGCCGCCGTCCGCGCTGGAATGCGGCCGCTCGGCGGATCGACGATCAGCGAGGTTCGGTCGGTGGTCACCGACGTTCCCTCGTCAAACCAGAAGTCATTGTAGGGAATGATGTCGCCCGTGCGCGCTCGGGCCGCGCGCTCCGATGTCTCGGAATCGCGGCTGCGCCGACCAATCTCGTCCACCGCGAACGCCGCCGCCTGCTCGTCGGTGAAGGTCTCGGTCTCGGCGAGCTCCTCGGGGCGCTGCATCGGGGTAAGACTGCGGAAGTCCCAAACCCCCTGCAGATCCGGGGCGCCCCACGACGTACGCGGCGCCTCGGCGGGCTCCTGGGCAAACACGCCGCTGCCGCCCACCACCCAAAGGGCACCCACCACCAGCATCAGACTCGTGCGTCGAACGCGCATGCCTATCCCTCCCCTTCGAAGCCCGACCCGCTAGCCTTCGAGCTCGTCGACGATGACCTGGACGTTCCGTCGAACCGATGCCGCGTTCGGCTCCCCGTAGTCGCGGTATTGCGCCGGCACCGACCACTCGTTCGCGATCTCGTCCACACTCTTGCCGACTTCGCGACCCGCCCGCACCATCGCCAGGAAGTCACGGTTGAACGCCGCCCACTCGTTCAGATCGGCCCAGCTCATCTGGGTGCTGTGGCCGGTGATGATGGTGTCGACATCCGGAATGGTGTCGTGGGCGCGCTGGAGGGTGTCGGCAATCGCGACCCCGCTGCCGCCGTTCTCGGCATCGAGGAACGGCACGCGCTTGCCAAGGAACGCGTCGCCGGCGTGCATCGTCCGCAGCGCCGGGAACACCACGAAGGCGTCGCCGCCGGTGTGCGCGCGGCCGAAGTGATAAAGGTCCACCTGATCGGCCCCACTGCCGAGGGTCAGCCGATCGGTAAACGTACGCGTCGGCAATCCGTATCCGCCGGTGTCGGCGAACACGTTCACCGGCGGCTCGGTGCGGCCGGTATAAGGCCGCATCGCCTCCATGTTCGACCTGGTCACCTCGTGGGCGACGAACTCGACCGAGTCGGCAAACGCCACGTTGCCGCTCACGTGGTCGCCATGACTGTGGGTGTTGATCAGGGTCGTGACCGGGTTCGAGGTCAGCTCACCGATCGCCTCGAGAATCGGCTGCCCCCACCCCGGGTTCTTGGTATCGACCACCACCACGCCGTCGCTCGTGACGAAGACTCCGGTATTGCCACCTCCGCCCTGGCCGCGCAGCACATAGAGGTTGTCCTCGAGCTGCTCCACCTCGATGACCATCTCACGGTCCTGGGTGGCCACCACGGCGACCGAGAGGGCGACCATCACGCCGAAGACGATGCTGCGTGCCATGCCTGCCTCCTGTGCGTTTACGCGAGGAACGGTCAGCGTCCGGCCGCCGCTTCCCTGTCGGCAAGACGGGCGCCGCGCAGGACCGTGTCGAGCGCGTAGTTCCCTTCGTGACAGGCGTACTCGAAGATCGTTTCGCCACTGGGGTTCCAGGGATACTCGCCGGTCCAGGCCGTGTCCCAGGTCGTCGGGTCCTCCACCGTGAACTGGTAGTGAATGGTGCCATCGGGACCTGGCGAGAAGCGCTCGGTCACCTTCAACTCCTCGCCAGACCCCCGGAAGCGGGTCTTGTTGGTGAAGTTGGCGGTCTCGACCACCAGCGTGTCGCCTTCCCAGCGCCCCACCGAGCTGCCCATCCACTGCTGCACCTTCGGTGACAGCGGCTCGCCATCGATCCGGATCATGCGGGTGTCGTGGACCATCTCGTTGTAGATCATCACCCAGTCGTCGTTCTGCACGATGAACTTGAGGTTGTTATAGAAGTAGTTCGGCAGGGTCGGCGGACCCGAAGTGGACCCGAAGCCCAGGATGCAGCGCTCGGCCAGGGGCCGACGGTCTGCTGCGTCGTACTGCGGACCGGCCCCTTCGCCGCCGCCGGCTTCGCCGGCGTCCGGGGCGGCGGCTGTGGCCAGGAGTGCGGCCATCCGCTGACGCGCCTCGGCCTTCATCGGCGGCACCTGGCCATCTTCCGGGTCGATGATCAGTGACGTGCGAGCCTGACCATCGATGGTAACCGGCCGCTCGCCGGGACTCAGCCAGAACAGGTTGTAGCCTCCGACGGTACCGCCACCAAAGCGAAACAGGGTTTCGAGGTAGGAGTTGGTCGGCGACGTGTCGCCTCCCACCGGCGGCGCCTCACGGTTCGGATCGAGGGGCGCGAGGTCACGCTCGTTGCGCAGCTCTTCATACCGCACCATCTCGGCCACTTCCTCCTCGGTAAGGTGCAGCCGGCCGTCATACTCGCTCGGCCGCTCGACGGGCGTCATCGTCGCCACGTCATAGAGACCGGTGAAGTCGGGGCGCCCCTCCGGGGTGCGGGGAAACTCGGCGGGTGTGTCCTGGGCCAGCGCGAGGCCAGGGGCCGTGACCAGGACGGCGGCGAGAGCAATAGCGCGATACGACATTGGGCAGAACCTCCGCCTCCTAGTCTAGGCGGTTTCGGCCGCGCTCGACGACCGCGTCCACGGAATTCCGGCAGCTTGAACCATACAGGGCCGGACCTCTCGGCCCGGCCCTGTATGGTTGGACGACACACGCCGTCCCGAGCAGTGGAGCGTCCTCGCGGAGTTACTGGGCGTCGTTGCCGTGCGCGGCGAATAGCGTGTCAAGGGTCTCGGACTGCAGATTGAACGACACCGGCGCGGTCATACCCTCGCCACCAAGAGCCACCGAGTCGACCAGCAGCTGGATCTCGGGGTTGCTGGCGGCCTGGGACTGGAAGAACGCCCGCACGCCACGGAGCAGATCACGAATCTCTTGCCGATATGTCCAACTTCCTGGCCAGTCGTGTGCTGATCGGCCTGATCGTGACCGGCTGTCTCGGTGCCCCCTCGGCGTGGGCACAACGCCCGACACCCGACAACGACGGGCCCGTCGTCTGCGGTCCAGATGACAGGGGCAACCTGCGGTGTTACACGCTCGACGAGATCCTCGATGCCGAACGCTACGACGCGACCTCGTTGAAGACGCTGGTGGCGTTACTGGCCACCATGCCAGAAGGCGCCGCGTTGACCAACTGCGGCGCCCCCGACCTTAAGGTGCGGGTCGCGCCAGAGCTTCCCGGCGACCGTCGGAGCCGCGACACGTCGCAAGCGGCCCAGCTTCTCTCCCAAACCGCAGA
>CAJWMX010000262.1 GCA_913043805.1 uncultured Acidobacteriota bacterium
TACGTCCAGGACCCGATGACGGGCATGATCGGTTTCGATCATGTTGTCCTGCACGTCGGCCCGGAAGCCGTGCTGAGGGCCAAACAGCGCGGCCAGTGTCACGTCCGAGAGCCCGGCCACATGGTCCACGATGTGTCGGAACCGACCATCGATGGAGGCTGGATTCGACAGGAGGCCGACCCGGCGGCCGGCGATATGGGCGTCGAGTGCCGCCGAACCCAGCTGGACCGTCACGAGCCAGATTATATGCCGGTGCGGGACGCTATCCCCTGTCCGTGCTATCATTTGCGCCCGACGACATGCCAATCGCGCCGGCCCGGAGCCGGGTTTCCGTGTCGCCGCCGTCTGGGCCCGTCGTCCGCCCCTTCCTCAAGTGGGCCGGAGGGAAGCGTCAGCTCCTCCCCGAGATCGCTCGATTCCTGCCTTCCAGCTTCGGGGCTTACTGCGAGCCGTTCCTCGGGAGCGGCGCCGTGTACTTCGACCTCGAAGCCCGGGGGCTGCTCGAAGGCCGTCGGGCGGTCCTGATGGACAACAATCCCGATCTCATCGGCGCCTGGCTTTCCTTGCGGGACGAACCGGACGCGGTGATCAGGGCGTTACGCCGCCTGGCCGGGGCTCACCGCGACGACCCGAAGGCCACCTACTACCGGGTGCGTGACGAGCGCTTCAATCCGGCCCGAGCCGAGTTGATCGCGGGTGGCGGTCGGTGGAGCGACGGCTACAACGCGTCGCTGGCTGCGATGTTCGTGTATCTCAACCGTACCGGGTTCAACGGACTCTTCCGTCTCAACAACGCGGGACGGTTCAATGTGCCGGTCGGCAGATACGCCAATCCCCGGATCTGCGACGCGCCAAATCTGCGGGCGGTGTCCGCCGTGCTTTCTCGTCCCGGCGTCGAGCTCCGGGAGGATCGTTTCGAGTCGGTGTGCGAGTGGGCGATGCCCGGCGACTTCATCTACTTTGATCCGCCCTACGCCCCGACCAGCGCGACCGCGTCCTTCACCGCCTACACGCCGGGCGGCTTCGATGCCGAGGCGCAGCGCCGACTCCAGATGGTCGTCGTCGAGCTGGCTCGTCGCGGCTGCCACGTGCTGCTCAGCAACTCCACCGCTCCCGACATCACCGCCCTCTACGCTGACAACGTGATGGCCCGCGCGGCCGGGTTGCGCGCGGTCCGGGTGTCGGCCCGGCGGGCGATCAACTCGAGAGGCGGGTCGCGCGGGGCGGTCGACGAGTACCTCATCTCCAACATTCCGGCTCGAGACCGAGCCTGACCCCCAACGGCGCTCGATAGGCGGGCCGAACACGGGTATGATGTCCGTTTCGACCCGTGCCCGATGGAGCCGCCGTGACCAACACCGAGCTACACACCGACCTGCGCACCGCCGTGCGCGAGCTCTGCTCCCGCTTTCCGGATACCTACTGGCGAGAGCTCGACGCCCGGGAGGCGTATCCCGAAGAGTTCGTCAAGACACTCACCGAGGCCGGGTTCCTGGCCGCCCTGATTCCAGAGGAACTCGGTGGATCGGGCCTCGGGATTGCCGAAGCGTCGGTCATCCTCGAGGAGGTGAATCGTTCGGGAGGCAACTCCGCCGCCTGCCACGCGCAGATGTACATCATGGGCACGCTGCTTCGGCATGGCTCCGACGAGCAGCGCCGGCAGTACTTGCCCAAGATTGCGTCGGGAGAGCTGCGGCTGCAGGCCTTTGGCGTGACCGAGCCGACCACCGGTACCGACACCACGCAGATGAAGACGATGGCCGTTCGCAAGGGCGACACCTACGTCGTCAACGGGCAGAAGGTCTGGATCTCGCGCGTGGACTACTCGGATCTCATGCTCCTGGTCGCGCGGACCACGCCGATCGAGGAGGTCAAGAAGAAGACCGAGGGACTGACCGCGATGATGATCGATCTGAAGCAGGCGGTGGGGAACGGAATGACCGTGGTCCCAATTCGCGCGATGATCAACCACGCGACGACGGAGGTGTTCTTTGACAATCTCGAGGTGCCGGTGGCCAACCGGATCGGTGAGGAGGGACAGGGGTTCCGCTACCTCCTGGACGGGCTGAACGCCGAGCGGATCCTGATCGCGGCCGAGTGCGTGGGTGACGGCCGCTGGTTCATCGACCGGGCCCGGAAGTACGCCAGCGACCGTGTCGTGTTCGGTCGGCCGATTGGTCAGAATCAGGGCATTCAGTTCCCGATCGCGCGAGCCCACGTCAACGTCGAGGCAGCCGATCTCATGCGGATCCGAGCGGCGGAACTGTTCGACGACGGGAAGCCGTGCGGCGCCGAGGCGAACATGGCGAAGCTGCTGGCCGCTGACGCATCCTGGGAAGCGGCGAACGTCACCATGCAGACCTACGGGGGCTTCGGGTTCGCCGAGGAGTACGACATCGAGCGCAAGTTTCGTGAGACCCGGCTCTACCAGACGGCGCCCATCTCGACCAATCTCATCCTGTCCTACATCGGACAGCACGTCCTCGGGATGCCGCGGTCGTTCTAGACCCCATGCTGCCTCTCGACGGGGTCACCGTGCTGTCGCTCGAGCAGGCGGTGGCCGCGCCCTTCGCAACCCGACAGCTGGCGGACCTGGGTGCCCGGGTCATCAAGATCGAGCGCCCCGGCGTGGGCGACTTCGCCCGTTCGTATGACGCGACGGTGCAGGGCGAGTCGTCGCACTTCGTCTGGCTCAATCGGTCGAAGCAGTCCCTCACGCTCGACGTCAAGCACCCTGAGGCGGCTGACGTGCTTTCGCGGTTGCTCAGCCGGGCGGACGTTTTCATACAGAACCTGGCGCCAGGCGCCACCGGCCGCCTCGGGCTCTCCGCCGAGACGTTGCGGGAGCGCTATCCCCGGCTGGTGGTGTGCGAGATCTCCGGCTATGGGTCGTCGGGCCCGTATCGAGACCGCAAGGCGTATGACCTGCTGGTACAGGCCGAAGCGGGCCTGCTCTCGATCACCGGCACACCAGACGAATCGGTGAAGGTCGGCATCTCGGTGGCGGACATCGCAGCCGGCATGTACGCCTATTCCGGCATCCTGACCGCGCTGTTGATGCGACATCAGACCGATGCAGGCACGGTCGTCGAGGTCTCGATGCTCGAGGCCCTGGGTGAGTGGATGTCGTATCCCTACTACTACGGCGTCTACGGCGGAACGCCGCCCCCTCGGTCGGGGGCTCGTCACGCCGTCATCGCTCCCTACGGCCCGTTTGCCGGTGGTGATGGTGACGTCGTCTACCTCGGCATCCAGAATGAGCGGGAGTGGACGCTGTTCTGCGCCGACGTGCTGCGCAACGCCGAGCTTGCCGTCGATCCGAGGTTCGACTCGAATGCGCACCGGGTGGCGAACCAGCGCGATCTCGATCAGGAGATCGAAGCGGTTTTCGGTGCCTTGACGACCCCGGAGATTCTGGAGCGGCTGGAGGGTGCGAAGATCGCCAGCGGTCGGATGCGGACTGTCGCCCAGTTCGCCGAACACGAGCAGCTCGCGTCCCGGGAGCGCTGGCGTGACGTCGAGACGCCGTCGGGCACCATCCGTGCGACCGTCCCGCCAGCCACCATTCAGGATGTCGAGCCGGTCATGGCGCCGGTGCCGTCGCTTGGGGACTCCACAGAGGCGGTGCTGGCCGAGCTGGGTTTTGACGCCTCGACCCGCGCCCGGTGGCGCGACGAGGGAGTGATCTAATTCAGGAGAGGAGTGTGTGATGCCAGTCAAAGAAGGGTGGACCGGACGGGTCTATGAAGATTTCGAAGTCGGTGACATCTACGAGCATCCGCTTGGCCGCACGGTGCTTGCCGCCGACAACACCTGGGCCACGCTGCTGTCGATGAACACCAACCCGATCCACTTCGACCATGCCTTCGCGGCCAACACACCGTTCGGCCGCACCCTGGTGGACTCGACGTTCACCTTGGCGGTGGTGACCGGCCAGTCGGTGACCGACCTGTCGCAGAACGTCATGGCCAACCTCGGTTGGGACGAGGTGCGGCTGCCGAACCCGGTGTTCGACGGCGATACGATCTATTCGCGCAGCGAGGTCCTCGCCAAGCGAGAATCGAACTCGAGACCGACGGTCGGTATCGTCACTGTCAAGTCGACCGGGTTCAACCAGGACGGCAAGGTCGTGATCGAGTTCAAGCGGACGTTCATGGTCTACAAGCGCGGGCACGTGCCGCCGCGGTTCCGTCCGCCTTCACCCGAGTAGGACGTATCTGGGAGCCCTCATGCGGGACTGGTCGCGGCGGGTGCGTCGCGCACGTCATGCCTCCGGAGTGAGCCTGCTGACCGTCATGCTGACGGTCGGCTGTGGGCCCGCTCTGCCCGAGGTCGACGGCGATCTGGCCTTCGTCGGGGTGCATGTGATTCCGATGACGGGGGCCGGTGGACCCGTGGTCATCGAGGACCAGACCGTGGTCATCGCCGGTCGCCGCGTGGTGGCCATCGAACCGGCCTCCGACGTGGCCGTGGCCGACGGGGTGAGGGTCGTCGAGGCTCGGGGCCAGTATCTGATGCCCGGGTTGGCCGAGATGCATGGCCATCTGCTGGGACGTCCGCTGCTCCCGGCCGACATCCAGAACCTGCTGTTCCTCTACGTCGCCAATGGGGTGACCACCGTTCGTGGAATGCAGGGCGATCGGTCGCACTTCAGGCTGCGTGACCAGATTGCTCGGGGAGAGACCATCGGTCCGCGGCTGTTTCTCAGTAGCCCGTCGATGAACGGCGCGCGGGTGCCGTCCCCCCAGACCGGCGCCCAGCTCACCAGGGAGTACGAGCAACGCGGATACGACCTGATCAAGATACACGAGGGACTGAGCCTCGAGAGCTTCGATGCGGTGGCCGACATGGCGCGAGAGGTCGGCATCCCGTTCGGGGGCCACGTGCCGGACGAGGTCGGTTTGCTGCAGGCCCTCGAGGCTGGTCAAGTGTCGATCGATCACCTCGACAACTACATCGAGGCGCTGGTCCCCGAGGAGCAGCGGCCGGCCGAGCATGCTGGTGTGTTTGGCGTGGGGGAGCTGTTGCCGCTCGTCGAC
>CAJWMX010000263.1 GCA_913043805.1 uncultured Acidobacteriota bacterium
CCCTGTGACCCGGGACGAGCCGATGCGGGACACGTCGAACATGCGGGTGCTGAATCGACACTGGATTCCGGGACAGGAGCCGGATGCTCCAGAGGTGCGAGGCGCCGCGCTCGATGCGATCAGCTTCGCCACCCACGACGGGGGGAACAGCCATATCGACGCGTTGTGCCATTACCCCGTGAAAGACGAGGGCTGGCAGGAGCGGTCCCAGCGGATCTATGGCGGGCGTCCGATGATGTACACCGGCCAGGGCTGCATGGGCGGGGCGTCAGTCGACAAGATGGGGCCGGGCTATGTGACCCGCGGCGTGCTCATCGACATGCCGTTGCTCAAAGGAGTGCCGTATCTCGACAAGAGCCAGGCTCTCTATGTCGAGGATCTCGAGGCGTGGGAGGAGTTTTCGGGCATCACCATCGGCCCTGGCGACGCGGTGTTTCTCCGAACCGGGCGGTGGGCCCGCCGCGAGGCGGAAGGCCCCTGGAACTATGGTGGGGAGACCGCCGGTCTGCACGCCTCGGTGCTCCCCTGGCTGAAGGAGCGCGACATCGCGATCCTTGGCGGTGATGCTGTCGCCGACGTGCAGCCCTCCGGCGTCGATCAGCACAACCGCCCGATTCACGACATGCTGATTCCGATGTGGGGCACCCCCACCATCGACAACGGCTACTACCTGGAGGTGGCCGAGGTGGCGGCTCGCCTGCAGCGGTGGGAGTTCATGGTGTCGTGGACGATGATGCAGATTCCGAACGGCACCGCCACGCCGTTCATGGGACTTGCCACGTTCTGACGCACTGGCCCGGCACTCGCCGTCAAAACTCCATGTCGCCCAGTCCTGGGAGGTATGATCAAGGGTTGTGTTACTTCGGGGACTTCTGTCCGGGCTCGTTTCGTTCGCCCTTGCCGCGCTCTCGGTGACGGCGGCGTCGGCGCAAGCCGTCGCGTCGGGGGCCGATCAGCGACCGGGCACGCTCGACGTTACCCGCTTCGAGAACCTTAGCGGCGATGGGCTGCACGACTGGATCGGGCAGGGCATCGCCGAGACCGTCGCCACAGACCTCAGGCACGACGTCCCGGCCGGGGCGCGTTGGGCGGTCACCGGTACGTTTCAGATCCACGGCGGAACGATTCAGATCACCGCACGATTGATGACCGGCGCCGGGCCCGAGCGACCCGTCGAACTCGACGGCGGTCTCAAAGATCTCTTCCAGCTACAAGACCAATTGGTGGCCCGACTCGGGGCCGTTGGGCGCGAAGTGGCTACGCCTACCTCTCCGCCGCCGTCCGCGTCCGGACGAGGCGCCGCGGGGTTCGAGGTCGCGGGTGCCGGGAGAATCCCCGGCCCCCCGCCTCCAGCCCCGCCCGAGGTCGTGGCCCGAGACGCCCAGGGAAGGGTGACCATGCGGGCGATCCCGCTCAACGAGCCGCTCGTGCTCGATGGCCTGCTGGATGAGCGCCTCTACCGGGATGTTGACCCGGTGACGGACCTGATCCAGCAGGAACCGGACGAGGGGGCTCCGGCCACCGATCAGACCGAGGTCTGGGTGTCGTTCGACGCCGACACCTTGTACGTGTCGACCCGTGCGTGGAGCGAAGACCCCGGGCGCATCATCGCCAACGTGATGAATCGCGACAGCTTCAACATGTACGGCAACGAGACCATCACGGTGGTCCTCGACACGTTCTACGACCGGCGGAACGCCTTCGCCTTCACCACCAATGCGGTGGGCGGACTGTTCGACTCGCTAATCACCGACGAGCGGAGCCAGAACGTCGACTGGAACACCGTGTGGGACGTTCAGGTTGGACGCTTCGACCAGGGATGGACCATGGAGATGGCCGTTCCGTTCAAGTCGCTGCGCTACGGGTCCGGTCCGGCGCAGGTGTGGGGCGTCAACGTCCAGCGCCGGGTTCCGTCGAAGAACGAGGTCTCGTTCATCACGCCGATGCCGGCGTCGCTGAGTTGGGAAGGGCTCTACAAGATGTCGTCGGCAGCGACACTCGCGGGGCTCGAGGTGCCTGCGCCAGGCGCCCGGGTCGAGGTCAAGCCCTACGCCATCTCTGATCTCAGCTCCGATCTGACTGCGTCCCCGGCCGTTCGGAACGCCCTGGGTGGCGATGCGGGCTTCGACGCCAAGTTCGGGGTGACCGCCGGTCTCACCGCCGACGTCACCTACAACACCGACTTTGCCCAGGTCGAGGTGGACGAGCAGCAGGTAAACCTGACCCGGTTCAGCCTGTTCTTTCCCGAGAAGCGGGAGTTCTTCCTGGAGGGCCAGGGCATCTTTGATTTCGCCGGTGGGCAGCAGGGCGGTGACGCCACCACGTTCTACTTTGGCGGCAGCCAGTTCGGCGGGGGCACCGCCCCGATCATGTTCTTCAGTCGGCGCATCGGGTTGCAGGACGGGCGGACCGTGCCGATCCAGGCGGGCGGACGCCTCACCGGGAAGGTGGGGCCCTACAGCCTCGGGCTGCTGAACGTACAGACGGGGGACGAGGCGGTCTCGGGCGTCAGCTCGACCAATTTCTCCGTGCTGCGGGCCAAGCGGGACGTCCTGCGTCGGAGTGCGGTCGGGGCACTCTTTACCGGGCGATCGGTGTCGCTCGAAGGGGATGGATCGAACCAGACGTTTGGTGTCGACGGCGTCTTTTCGTTCTATGACAACGTCCGGATCTCCTCCTACCTGGCTCGCACGCAGACCCCAGGCGTGAGCGGAGACGATCTGAGTTATCAGGCGTTGTTCGAATACGGAGGCGATCGGTGGGGACTCACCCTCGATCGACTGGCGGTTGGGGCGAACTTCAACCCCGAGCTGGGCTTCGTCCCGCGCGACGACTTCCGACGCAACTTCGCCGAGCTCCGGTTCAGTCCACGACCGCGCGGAATCGAGTCGATCCGGAAGTTCTTGTTCCAGGCCAGCCTCGACTACACGACCGACGGTGCCGATCAGCTGGAGACGCGCCTGCAGCAAGGCATCTTCGGGATCGAGTTCGAGAATGGCGACTACCTGTTCGCCGGCACGACCGACAACTACGAGCGGCTGGACCGTTCGTTCGACATCACGTCGGACATCGGCATCCCCGTGGGTGAATACCGCTTCACCAATACACGGCTCGTCTATGCCTTCGGACAGCAGCGCATGCTGTCAGGCGGCCTCAGCTTCGACCACGGCGGTTTCTTCGATGGCGACCGCGTCGGCGTGGGCTACACGTTCGGACGGCTCACGCTGTCGCCGCAGTTGAGTGTCGAGCCGTCGATGTCGTTCAACCGGATCACCTTGGCGCACGGCGACTTCACGACCAGGCTCGTCTCGGCCCGCACGACCTATTCGCTGACCCCTCGGATGTTCGCCGCCGCGCTGCTCCAGTACAACTCCACCCTCGACTCGCTCGGTACCAACCTGCGGTTTCGCTGGGAGTATCAGCCGGGGAGTGAGCTGTTCGTGGTCTACACCGACGAGCGGAACACACTCGATTTCCGCTCACCGGTGCTCGAGAATCGCGCGCTGGTCGTTAAGCTCACCCGACTCTTTCGCTTCTAGCGACGATGACCCGCACGGTACCGCCACGCCGTTCATCGGGCTCGCGACGTTCTGGTAGAGATAGCGCGAGGGTAGGTCGACGCGGCCATCAGAGCGCGCGCGCGCCGAAGTAGATGAGGAGTACGCCGAAGGCGGCTTTCAGTCCGCCAAGCCGCCACACTGCCAGCCTGTTGTCCGGGTCGGTGGGCAGGAGCGCGGCAATGCCTCTCCCGATGGCGCCTGGGACAAGCACCGCTGCGGCCCCCAGCACGCTCCATATCCTGCCCACGGTCAACACCAGGAGCGCCAGGATGCTGTCCTCCGAGCTGCCGGCCCACGCCATCGGGGGTCCCAGCGTCAAGCAGAATGCTCCCATGCCTCGGATCGAGCCCTTCTTGTCGATTGCCCCGACAAACCATCGGAGAGTCGGTTCCGGCGCCACGATCGTGGATCCGCGGAGGACGACGGCCACGCTCCCCAGGACGATACTCGCGATGCCGACTGCGCTCATGAACCCCTCCCGAGTGTCATGGTACAGTGCACACGTGTTTTGAGTATTCAAAAAAAATATTCCCCTTGGTGTTATTTCGTCGTCGGGTGTTGTCGAGCAGCCACAGAGCGACGACCACCCCCGCTAGCTGCTGACGACCCGATGGCGCTTGTCGGTGCCCCCCCCGCTCCTCCTCGATGGTCTCGACACTGGTGACCTCGACGGCCGCGGCGGACACACCCTTCGGCGCCAGGGCCGCCAGGATCGCGCGTCTCACCGCATCTTCGCCCCCTCGGTCCGCCGTCCCCACACCACCAGCAGTTCGCAACGGCTGGCTGGATTGCGCAGCTGGAAGCGGCGGATATCTCGCCGCGCGTGGAGCGGCCCCTCGACGACTAGCGGATTCACGATGGCTGTGCCGCCGGCCTCGGTGTGTAGGGTCAGCTGTTCGCTTTTGCGCCCCTCGACCGACAGGATCCGGGCGAAGGGCGTCCCACACACACAGGGCGTGTCGTCGAGCTGGATGACGTCGTCAATCAGGTAGCGTACGAGCGGAAGGGTGCGATTCGAGAGGCAGGTCAGAAGAACACCACTGCCGGCAGCACGCGATGCTGATCGTCAACGACCTCAACGATGACGTTGTCCTCCTCAACGTGCATGCCGGTGTGGGCATGACACTCCCCGGCGATCGCGCCGGTCTCGGTCGCGCCGTAGGTGTCGAAGACCTCCGACTGCCACGCCTCTGCTACGCGGTCGCGAAAGTCGGCCGGAAGTGCCTCCCCGGTCGCCGCCACCGCCCGTGGAGCGATATCCAGCTCGCCATCGAGTTGCGCCTTGGCCAGGACGTCCATCACCGACGGATAGCCGCCGAGCGACGTCGGCCGAAACTTCTGGAGCGCAGCCACTATCTCCACGGCGGGGAGACCGGCTGACAGGTGCAGCTGCCTGCCGGTTACGTCAAGGGTGTGCAGGAGCCGGCTCGAGACGTGCACAGGGTTCTGTGTGAAGAGGCTTGCGAACCGGCGGG
>CAJWMX010000264.1 GCA_913043805.1 uncultured Acidobacteriota bacterium
CTAGTCCACTGGACGGCAAGAACGCGGGCATCGATGACGAATTGGCCGCGAGTGGTCGAACCGGGACGGTGACTGGTCGGATGCATGGTCAGCCGGTGGGCACATCGGGCCGCGACAACGTCTCTTCCACGAACTGCCAGAGCATGACCGCGCCAAACAGTCCGATGGCGGCCGAGGCGCCGAGCGCCGCGACGATCGAACCGAGAGCCGAGGTCAGCAACGGCCCCGAGAGAGCACCAACGTCACCCACCATACGCCAGGCGCCGAGGAACCGGCTGGTGTCGTTGGCCGGCGCCAAGTCGGCCCCCATTGTCAGCACAATGCCGCTCCCCATCCCATTCCCCACCGCCGCCAGCAGCGCCACCAGCGTCAAGGTGAGAGCGGACTCGGTCAGCGGCAGCAGCGCAAGGGCCAGAGCCATCAGCCCGATGCACGTCAACCCGGCCGGTTTCCGGCCCCGGTGGTCTATCACCCAGCCCCCAAGGGGAAACATGAGCATGTCGAGGGTCGCGCCGAGGCTGATAATACCGCCCAACTCATCGGGTGCAATGCCGAGACCAGTCCCCCATAGTACGAACAAGAGTCCCCGCTGTTCGCGGAGCAACTGGAGAGCGAAAGCGTAGGCACCGGCGGTCAGGAACACCTTCCGGTAACGGCGCAGCAGTGTCGGCACCAAGACGAGTAGCGCAGCGGCCGACGTTCCGCCGATCTCTGGCTCAGAGCGCTCTGGCGGGGCTGGAGCAAACATCGAGACCAGTACGACCGCGATCACGGTCGCGGTCGTTACCAGCAGTAGCACTGGACGGAAACCCAGCATCTCGATGCCAATCCCGCCCGCCAGCGGCCCCACCAGCATGCCGAGGCGCTGCAGACCGGCGAGACCGGACAGCGAGGTGCCGCGTCGGTGATTCGGGACGTACAGGGTGATCAACGCCAGCCGCGCCAGCAGCCAGCCCCCCATCCCCGCGCCAAAGAGCAAGGTGGCGGCCGCGACGAACCAGCTGTCGTCGGTCGAGGCGATCAACAGCGCCGCCAGACCCATCATCGCGATGGCGGCCACCATGCCTGCTCGGTGGCCATAGCGGTCGATGACGACGCTCGCCGGGAGATTGACGGCGACACTGCCCAGGCCCCGCATCGCGTACACGAGGGCGGCCAGGGCCGGGCTCCCACCGAGTTCCAGCACGTAAAGCGGCACCACGACCAGCAGCGCCGCCTGGGCGATGGCCATCAGGCTGGACGGCAGATAGACGGCTCCCGCGAGGAGCCGGAACGTGGAGCGTGGCGCCGGGGTCAGGATGTCAGAGGTCGCTCAGGTGCTCGATACGACCGGTGGAATCGCCCACCTGCTCTCGGTGAGAACCGACCTTGTCGAGCATGGTCAGCAGCAGGTTGGTCATCGGCGTGCCGTCGGCGAAGCGCAGGTGTCGGCCGCCCTTGAGGGTGCCACCCCCTCCGCCGGCCAGCAGCGTCGGCAGGTTGTCGTGGGTGTGCGCGTTGCTGTCGCTCAGGCTGCTCCCGTAGACGACCATCGACTGGTCGAGCACCGACCCCTGCTCGTCGTTAGACTCGGCGAGCTTGCCGAGGAGATAGGCGAACTGCGCCACATGGTGTCGGTCGATGAGCTGCAGCCGCGCCATCCGCTCTGGGTCGTTCTGGTGATGCGACAGGCCATGGTGCGCGTCAGGCACGCCGATCTCGCGGTAGGTGCGGTTGCCGCCTTCGCGGCTGTACATGAACGTCACCACGCGCGTGAGGTCCGCCTGGAACGCGATCGCGATCAGGTCGGACATGACCTGGACATGCTCGGCAAAGGTCGGCGGCACGCCGTCGGGCCGATCGAGCGTCGGGAGCTCGGCCGCTCCGCGTCGCTCGGCGTTCTCGATTCGCCGCTCCACTTCCCGCACCGAGTCGAGATAGTCGGCCAGCTTGCGCCGGTCGCCCGCGCCGAGACTGGGTCGCAGGCGCGCCGCGTCGGCCATGACGAAGTCGAGCAGGCTGCGATTCTGACGTGCCCGAACCGCGCGCACCGCGCGATCGGTGGTCTCACCGTCGCCGAACAGGCGCTCGAACACGCGCCGGGGGTTGTTCTCGTAGGGCAGCGGCGTCGTCGGCGAGCTCCACGACACCGTGTTGCTGTAGGCGCAGCTATAGCCAGAGTCGCACCCACCGACCATTCGAACATCCTGGAGCCCGAGTTCCAGCGACGGGAGCGGCGTCGAGCGGCCGATGTCCTCGGCCAGCATCTGATCGACCGACATGCCGTTGAGAATGTCGGCGCCTTGCGTCTTTCTCGGGTGGACGCCGGTCAGCCAGCTGGCGCCAGCCCGCGCGTGGTCGCCAGGGCCGTCGCCGAGCGCCTCG
Organism: uncultured Acidobacteriota bacterium; assembly: GCA_913043805.1. Classification (GTDB taxonomy): domain Bacteria; phylum Acidobacteriota; class Vicinamibacteria; order Vicinamibacterales; family UBA8438; genus UBA2994. The sequence goes on from CAJWMX010000264.1 coordinate 2,365, forward strand.
CCGTTGCGATGGGCGAGTCCGGTCAAGACGGTCAGCTGATCCTGGAAAGGGGCCACCGGCAGCAGCGTCGGCGAGAGCGTGAAACCGGGCCCCTCGTCGGCGGGGGTCCAGTCGCTCATGATGATGCCGTTGGCGGTATAGATGAAGGCCACCCGCGTGATCGAGGTCGCCGCGCGGGCGAATGCGGGCATCATCGCGTCCAGGAACGGAAGCGCGACGGCGGTCCCTATCCCTCGCAAGAAGGTGCGGCGCGGTAGTGACGTGCGCGTGATCATGGCGCGGGAGCCCTCCTGAACCTGAATGGTACGCTATCGACGATGGCTGCCACCAGCGTAGAAAACCGATGGTCGCCCGCCTCGACGCGACGGCGGATCTCCCTGACCGCCGGTTGATCGGGCGCCTCGAGCCCCCGGCCGAGGGCGTAGGTCAGCAGCCGGTCGGCCAGCGTCTCCACGAATTCCTGCCGCCGCGACAGCAACACGTCGCGCAACCCGGCGGGCCCGTCGATGACCGTGCCGTCCGGGAGCGCCCCCGAGGCGTCCACCGGACCATCGTCCTCGGAACGCCGCGTCCCGACGGCATCGAACGTCTCCAGGGCGAAGCCAAGCGGATCGAGCCGCGCGTGGCACACCGCGCACGCAGGGTTGGCCCGATGCTGCTCGAGTGCTTCCCGCAGACTCCCCGCGGACTGCTCGGCCGTCTCGGAGAGCGGCGGAACGTCAGGCGGTGGGGCCGGGGGCGGAGCGCCCAGGAGGTTCTCGAGCACCCACTTCCCACGGAGGACCGGCGACGTCCGGGTGGGATACGAGGTCACCATCAAGACCGACCCATGCCCGAGGATCCCACCTCGGTCGGTCCCATCGAGCGAGACGCGACGAAAGTAGCCACCCTCGACGTCCTCGAGGCCGTAGAAGTCGGCGAGACGCTCGTTGACGAAGGTGTAGTCGGCGTCCAGGAGCTCGAGGACGCTTCGGTCCTGGCGAACCAGATATTCGAGAAACAGCGTCGTCTCGCGTTCGAACGCGTAGCGCAGCGCTTCGTCGAAGTCGCTGAACCGCTCCGGATCCGGAGTCCAGTCGGCGACGTTCCGGAGGTGGAGCCACTGGCCACCGAAGTTCTCGACGAGCGCCGCGGCCCGTGGGTCGGCCAGCATCCGGCCGATCTGACCCTCGAGCTCATCCGCCTCGCTGAGTCGTCCGGCTTCGGCCAGTTGCAGCAGCGGCTCGTCCGGGATGCTGCTCCACAGAAAGAACGACAGCCGCGACGCCAGCTCGAGGTCAGTCAGCTGATACACCTCGCCCGGGGCCACGCCGTCGGGCGTGGTGGCGTTCCGGAACAGGAAGCTCGGTGAGACCAGCACCCCGCTGAGCGCCATCTCGATGCCCGCCTCAAAGCTGCCTCCGTCCGCGCGCCCCATGTCGAACAGATCGAGCAACCGGGTCAGGTCGCCATCGTCGACCGGACGTCGATAGGCGCGCCGAGCCAGCGCCGTCAGGATTTCGCGAGCGCACGGGTGCTCCGCTTCCCCCGCCGCGGGACGACACCGGAAGATCAGCTTCCGACTCGGCGTCTCGCCGGGCCCGGTCGCGTCGTAGGGCCCTCCCACCAGCACGTAGTCGACCGAGTAGAGGCCGGTCTGCACGCCGGCGCCCTCCTCCGACCGGGCGTATTCGGTCAAGAATCCGGCGCCGATCTCGTGCTCGCCCGCCGAGACCTGGATCGGAATCTCGAAGTTCCTGGTGCCCTGATTCGCCTCTTCGACCGCGAAGTCGGCGTCGCGCAGCTGGACTCGACGTCCATCGAGTCGGATGTCCAGCTTCGGCGCCGGCAGGTCGAGAGAGCGCCGTCCGCGCACCCTGACGGTCAACGTGTAACTGGCGTCGAACGGGAAGAAGTGGGTCGTGACCAGCCCGCCGCGCAGGTTGAGCGGCAGCGCGCCGAACGCCTCGCGGGCCGTCCCGCGCGGCGCCTCGTGTCGGACCACGACCGGGCGAGGCGTCTGGGTGCCGACGGCCTGCTGGCTGATACGCCGGGCGGCGCTGATGTACTTCTCGACATGGAGCGGCGACACGGTGAGCACGTCGCCGATGTTGTCGAACCCGTAGCCCGAATCGTCCGCCGGCAGGTCACGAGCATGGTCCAGGTCGAGCGCGAGCAGGTCGCGCACCGCGTTGGCATACTCCGCCCGGTTCAGCCGGTGGATGGCCGGGCTGCCTGGATTCGGCGTAGCCGTCGCCAATCCGTCGAGAGACCCCTCCAGCCAGGACACGATGGCATCGAGTGTGTCGGCATCGGGCGCCGGGCGCCCGGCTGGAGGCATCTCTCCCGCTCGCAGCTTGCGCAGTACCTTCTCGAACAGAGCGGTGTGGTCGGACAGCTCGGCGGCAGGCGCGTCGGCCAAGCTCAACCCGGCGGCCAGGGTGCGATCGTTGTGGCACGCCACGCAGTAGCGGGAGACCGTGACGTCGACCAGATCGGGGCCAGACTCGCCCTGGGCGAACCCGGGCAGCGCGGGGCCCAAGAGACAGAACCCGACGAGCCGCAGGATGCGACCGATTCCTCCCTGTCCTCGCACTGGACGGAAAGTTTACCATTGCGCCATGCGACCCTACGGCGTGGTCCCACTGGCTCTGACGGGTGCCTTCGTCATGGCCGGAG
>CAJWMX010000265.1 GCA_913043805.1 uncultured Acidobacteriota bacterium
CTCGGAGATGCCGTCGTCTTCGCCGAGCGGCTCTTCGTCTTCCTCGTCTTCTTCAGGGGCGCCCTCGGCGGCGGCGAAGCCCTGCGGGATCGCTGGCCGCTCCGGCTCGCGCGGCGGTCCTCCGCCTTGCTCGGCCGACACCTGGAGCAGCTCCAGCACGTCGGCGTCGATCACTTCCAGGTCCGAGTTGCGGCGCAGCTGGCTGCGCAGCAGGCGCGCGGTCTCGACGTTGCCGTCGACATCTTCCGAGCCGCCGGCCACGAAGCCGGCGATCAACACGCGCTGGAACTTGTCGATGTCCAGCTTGGCCGTCAGCGGTGTCTCCACCGTGACGTCGTAGAACGTCGTGCAACCCGCGAGCAACGCGACGCAGGCCAGGCTAAGGATCGCTTTGGTTGACACGGTCGCTCACTTCCAGGAAAAGGTCGTAGTTGGTTTCGATCTGGATGTTCTGCGGGTCGAGATCCAGCGCTGTTTCATACGCCTCAAGCGCATCCTCTAACCGTCCCTGGTTCTCGAACGCGATCGCCAGGTTGTTCCACGCCTCGGCGTAGGTCGGGTCCAGCTGGATGGCCCGCTCCCACCGGAAGATTGCCTCGTTCCACAGGCCGCGCATGGCCACTTCGATGCCGAACTCGACTTGCGCGCGCGCCTCGTCCCGCTCGTCGGCCTGCAGGACGGCCGGACCCGCCAGGATGATCAGCGCCGCGACGGTTAGAAGTGCTCGCTGCATGGAACCTCTCGCCATTATCGCCACTCGTCCGCGAGAGTTGCAAGTGTGTTGCCAGCCTGCGCGCACGGGCGTCAGACAGGCGTCGCGGATAGGGGTAAGACGCGCCAGACGGCCCCGAAGGTCCCCGTGTGGTGACGTATAATCAGGACGGTCGGGCACGCCGGGTGCGGTCATCCGCGGTCGGAGTGCCAGCAGGTCGGAACAGCCCGTTCCGGCCTCCGTCTCCCACTCGCGGACATCGCACTCCCTTGGCGTACACCGGCGGTCGGCCTTGCCATTTCTACGGGCGGGCGGTCGCGTTGTGGCGAGGTAGAGCGACATGGAATCGACAACGGACTTGGTGGCGTTGTCGCTGTTGGGATGGCGAGGCGGTGGCCGGGGCGCCATCTCCTGCTGGCTGGGTGATCCGTCAGGCGCGGGCGCGTCGGGCGCCGCATCAGGGAGTCTTTCGGCGGTGGTGGCCCGCATTCCGGGCCTGCGGGTGGCGCCAGCGGACATTGATGATGCGCTTGACCGCGCCAAGGCGTTGGCCCGGCGCCGGGACTTGCACGAGCGCGTCGTTTGCTGGAATGACGCCCAGTATCCAGGTCTGCTCCGGGCTATCCCAGACCCGCCGCCGGTGCTCTGGGTACGCGGCGAGATCGGCGTCCTCGAGCGTCCGACTGTCGCCCTGGTCGGGTCGCGTGCGTGCACGCATCACGCCCGCGCCTTGGCTCACGACCTGGGAACCGACCTGGCCCATCGGGGCGTCACAGTGGTCAGCGGACTGGCCCGTAGGGTCGATGGCGCCGCCCATCGGGGGGCGCTCGACTGACAGGGGGCCACCGTGGCCGTACTGGGTTCCGGGGTGGACACCGTGTACCCTCCCGAGCACAGTGATCTGGCGGCGGCCCTTGTCGAACAGGGCGCCCTGGTCAGCGAGTTTCCCCCGGGCACGGGACCACGGTCGGCCCACTTTTCGCTCCGAAACAGACTGATCAGCGGCTTTGCACGGGCCGTCGTGGTGGTCGAGGCCACCCGGAAGAGCGGGTCGTTGATCACGGCACGGCTGGCGCTCGAACAGGGCTGAGAGGTGATGGCGGTGCCGGGCGGGGTGCTGGGCGGGCGGAATCGCGGTGCCCACTCCTTATTGAAGGATGGGGCAAAGGTTGTGGAGGATGTGGACGATATCCTGGAAGAGTTGCGGATCCCCCCGGCCGAACGTCCGGGGGTGGAGGCGGCCCCGGGGGCGGCCGATGATCCGGACGATCCGCTGCTGTCCAGGCTCGAGCGCGGCGCGGCTTACGATGTCGATCAACTGGTCGCGCTGAGCGGGGTCGACAGCGCCAAACTGCTGGCGAAGCTCTCCGAGCTCGAGATCGGCGGACGGGTCGAGCGGGTGGCGGGCGGACGGTTCATGAGAGTGGGCTCCTGAAAAAGGAGTGGTAGGGTAAATGGCGGCGGATGGCCGCCACTAAGTAAGGACGAGGGAAATGCCGAAAGCGCTGGTCGTCGTCGAGTCGCCGGCCAAGGCAAAGACGATCAACAAATACCTCGGTCGCGACTTCAAGGTCGTCGCGTCCATGGGGCACATCCGCGATCTGCCCAAGAGCAAGCTGGGGGTCGACATCGACGAGGGGTTCGAGCCGGTCTACGAACCCATCCCGGCTCGCAAGAAGGTCATCAAGGAATTGCGCGATGCCGCCCGCGGGGTCGAGACCATCTATGTCGCGACTGACCCCGACCGCGAAGGCGAGGCCATCGGCTGGCACCTGGCCAACGAACTGGGCTCGAAGAAACGCCGGGTCGGACGGCTCCTGTTCAACGAGATCACCAAGAAGGCGGTGCTGGCCGCGTTCGAAGAAGAACGGACCATCGACCAGAACATGGTCGACGCCCAGCAGGCGCGCCGCGTGCTCGACCGGCTGGTCGGCTACAAGCTGAGCCCGCTGCTGTGGGACAAGGTGCGCCGCGGGTTGAGCGCCGGACGTGTGCAGTCGGTGGCGCTCAAGCTCGTGTGCGACCGCGAGGACGAGATCGACCGGTTCGTGTCGGAGGAGTACTGGCACCTGTTTGCCCGGCTCGCCGGGTCGGTGCCGCCGGAGTTCGATGCACAGGTTGTCAAGCGGGGCACCAGTGCCCTGAAGGTGACGAACGAGGCCGAGGCGAAGGCCGTCGTGGCCGACCTCGAAGAGGCCGCCTTCGTCGTCAAGACGCTGGCCACCAAGGAGCGGAAGAAGCAGGCGCCGCCGCCCTTCATCACCAGCAAGCTGCAGCAGGCCGCGCGCTTCCCGGTCAAGAAGACGATGATGATCGCGCAGCAGCTCTACGAGGGCATCGAGCTGCCCGGCGAAGGCGCGGTCGGTCTCATCACCTACATGCGGACCGATTCGCCCCGTGTGGCCGACCAGGCCATCGTGGATGTGCGGTCGCACATCCACGCGAAGCACGGCGCCGACTTCGTGCCCGAGAAGCCGCGTCAGTTCAAGACCAAGTCAGACGCCCAGGATGCGCACGAGGCCATCCGGCCCACCAGCATGGCGTATGACCCGGAGACGGTGCGGCCGCACCTGACCCGGGACCAGTACTCGCTCTATCGCCTGATCTGGAACCGCTTCGTCGCGTCGCAGATGTCGCCGGCGCTCTTCGACGACACCACCCTCGAGGTGGAGGCGGGCGATTACCTGCTGCGCACGAAGGGCTCGGTGCAGAAGTTCGCCGGGTGGCTGACGCTCTACCAGAACGACACCGAGACGGACGGGCCGGACGCCGAGAAGGACGAGGGCGCTTCGAGCCTGCTGCCGCAAGTGGCCGTGGGCGACACGCTCGAGCTGCGCAAGCTCGACCCACAGCAGAAGTTCACCCAGCCGCCGCCCCGGTTCAGCGAGGCGACGCTGGTCAAAGAGCTCGAAGAGAACGGCATCGGCCGCCCCAGCACCTACGCCGCCATTATTGGCGTGCTGCAGACGCGCGAGTACACCGAGAAGGTGGAGGGCCGGTTTAGACCCACGCGCCTCGGGCAGCTGGTGGTCGAGCTGCTGGCTAAGAGCTTCGACGACATCCTGGCGGTGGATTACACCCGGGGCCTCGAAGAGCAGCTCGACAAGATCGAGGAAGGCTCGGCCGACTACCGCACGATGCTGGCGGGGTTCTACGATAAGTTCAGCACCGATCTCGGCGCGGCGGCCGAGGCGATGCCCAACATCAAGGGCGAGGGGCTGCCCAGCGACGAGGTGTGCGACAAGTGCGGCTCGCCGATGGTGATCAAGGTAGGCCGCTTCGGCGTGTTCCTGGCCTGCAGCTCGTATCCCGACTGCACCAACACCAGGGAGATCGAGCAGGCAGAGCAGCCGGCCGCCGACGAAGAGCCGGATGCCTGCGAGAACTGCGGGCGGCCGATGGTGATGAAGCGGGGCCGGTTCGGACAGTTCCTGGCCTGCTCCGGCTATCCCGAGTGCAAGACCACCCGCAAGCTGATCGAGACCAAAGGTGGGCTGACCGCGGCCAAGCCGGACCAGCTGCTGGACGAGAAGTGCCCGAAGTGCGAGTCGAACCTGGTGGTCAAGCAGGGGCGCTTCGGCGAGTTCACCGCCTGCAGCAATTATCCGAAGTGCCGCTACGTGAAGCTGAAGTCCACGGGTGTCGCCTGTCCGAAGGACGGCGGCGACGTGGTGGAGCGGAAGTCCAAGCGGGGGCGCACCTTCTATGGCTGCGCCAACTACCCCGATTGCGACTTCGTGCTCTGGAACCGACCGCTGCCAGAAGCCTGCCCCTCCTGCGGCAGTCCCTATCTGGTCGAGAAGATCACCAAGCGGTCGGGGCACCAGGTGCTCTGCAACAAAGAAGATTGCGACTACTCCCGCACTGAAGAGGAAGAAGCCGCGTCGTGATTCACGTGGTAGGAGGCGGGCTTGCTGGGAGCGAGGCCGCCTGGCAGGCCGCGCGGGCCGGCGAGTCGGTCACGCTCTACGAGATGCGGCCGACCACGCCGACCGAGGTGCATCAGACCGACCATCTGGCCGAGCTGGTCTGCAGCAACTCGCTCCGTGGCGACAAGCTCGAGAACGCCGTCGGCCTTTTGAAAGAGGAGATGCGGCGGCTCGGGTCGCTGGTCATCCGCGTGGCGGATGACACCCGCGTTCCGGCGGGCGGCGCCCTGGCCGTCGATCGCGGCAAGTTCGCCGAGACCATCACCAGCGCGCTCGAGCAGGAACCGAACGTCACCATCACGCGCACCGAGATCGCCGACCTGTCGCTGGCCGGCAACGTC
>CAJWMX010000266.1 GCA_913043805.1 uncultured Acidobacteriota bacterium
CGACGCCCGTCCCGTTCCCAGCGCACGAACTCCTTGCCCAGGAAGCCCACCCCGAGCATCAGGAACTGCAGATAGAAGAAGTCGTCGATGAACCAGAGGAAGAGGTTGGTGCTGAACAGAATTGGAAACGGCCCGAATCCGAGCGTGTAGCGGTCGCGGCGTGACCACGACAGCAGCATGTCGAACGCGTAGCAGAAGAGCAGCTGCCCCACCAGTAGCCAGAAGTGGTCGACCACCGGTGACCAGTACGAGCCCCAGTAGATGAAGACCGACGTGTGCAGAATCGCCTGGATCCAGTGCTGCTTCCGCAGGGCGACGTCGAAGCCGCGCCCGGCTCCGGACGCCCGGAGGCGCTGGGAGAGCATCCAGGTCCAGACGAGGACGAAGAGCGACGAGAGCGAGAACGACCAGATCAGGGTGGGGTGCTGTTGCACCCGGGGCAAGAAGGAGAGCCCCAGAATACCCAGGCCGAGACCGGCGGGGAGCCATAGCACCGAGCGCGAGCCCGCGGGAACCACGGCGGTCTCTGGAGCCGCCGCCGGGACGGACGTCGGCTGGGACTGGGGTGATCGAGCTCGCTTACGCTTTGCTGCCATCGCTACGCCGCCGGGTTGGCCACTGATCGTACAAGATTACTCGGAGCCCGACGAGCGGTCAGATCCGCGCTGTCTCTTGACGTCGGCAACCGCCTGTGCGACGGTGTCATGCGCTAAGATCCTCATCGGACCTCGATGGGGAGTGAAGGAGGCTAGGCAATGCGTTTCCGTTCGTCATTTTTCTGCGCGCTTGTCGCGTTTGCTCTTGTTGTACCGGTGCTGCTGCCGACGTCGGCTGACGCCCAGTCGGCGCCCAAGACCCCGTGGGGACACCCTGACCTGCAAGGCATCTGGACCTCCTCGGGGGCCACGCCCTTCGAGCGTCCGGAGGACCTGCAGGGCCGCGAGCGACTCACCGATGAAGAGGTGTCGTCGATCAGGGCGGCCACCAATGCTCGTGATGAAGAGTTGCTCAACGCCGCGGCTCGGCGCACCTCGGCCGGTGGCAGTGTGGGCGCCTACAACAACTTCTGGATGGATCGCGGCGCGCGGACCGACCGCACCTCGATGGTCGTCGATCCGCCCAACGGTCGGCTGCCGGCGTTGACCCCGGCCGGTGAGCTTCGCCGCGCCACGGGCGAGAAGGCCCCGGGTGGGATGGAGAACGACGACACCTGGGAAGACCGCCACATCTGGGAGCGGTGCGTGACGCGCGGTGGGATGCCCAACGCGATGTTCCCGCGGTCGTACAACAACAACATGCAGGTGTTCCAGACCGAGGACCACGTGGTGATGCTCATCGAGCAGGTCCACGAGGTGCGCGTGGTGGCGCTCGACGGGCGTGAGCACCCCTCGGACAAGGTCTATGGCTGGAATGGCCTATCGACCGGTCACTTCGAGGGCGACACCCTCGTGGTGGTGACCTCGAACATTCACCCGAATGTCAGCGCGCTGCAGCCCTGGTCGATCTTCAACTCGAAGGAAGGGTCAGGCTCGGAGATGACACTGATCGAGCGGTTCACCCGGACGGGGCCTGACTCGCTCGAGTACGAGGTCGAGGTGTTCGACCCGCAGATGTACACCCGCTCGTGGACGGTGGCCTATCCGTTCAACCGGATGGACGACCTGATGTACGAGTATGCCTGCCACGAAGGCAACGAAGGCATGATCGGTATCCTCGCCGGCGGTCGCGTCGAGGACATGGCCGAGGGCAAATAGTGAGGTAGGGCGGAACTTCAGTCCCGCCGACCCGGAATGGCGGGGCTGAAGCCCAGCCCTACAGAATCTGACCGGTAGCCCGGGTTTCCGGGCTACCGGTCGTAGCCGGTCGTGCCGGGCCGGCTGCCGTTTCCTTCCTGATACCGCTCGAGCAGCGCCGTCATACGTTCGACCACGTCCGGCTGCTGGTCGTAGATGTTCCGCGTTTCGCCGATGTCGGCCGACAGGTCGTAGAGCTGGATGGGCGGCATGTTCCGCCGCCGCGCCTCCTCGTCGTCGATGTTGCCGTAGCCGCCCGAGCTCGGCGTCAGCTCCAGCTTCCATGGCCCCTGCCGGATCGAGAACGCGCCGTTGCCGGCGTGATGCACGGTGGCCTGCCGTACCGGGCGGTCGTAGGGCGCGCCCACCAGCGCCGGCAGGATGTCGTAGCTGTCCTCGCCCGCATCGGCCGGGAGCTCCTCGCCCACGATGGACGCCAGCGTGGCCAGCAGATCCGTCAGACAGACCGTTTCGCTCGAACTGGAGCCTGGCGCGATCCGGGCGGGCCAGCGCGCCAGGAACGGAATCCGGTGGCCGCCTTCCCAGATGTCGGACTTGTAGCCGCGATAGATGTGGCTGGGGAAGTGACCCAGCTCGTTCATCTCCTCCACCCCGATGTAGGGCGCGCAGCCGTTGTCGGCCGCGAAGATGACGAGCGTGTTTTCGCTGAGCCCCTGCTCGTCCAGCGCGTCGAGGACCGATCCGACCGCTTCGTCCACCTCGATGCAGAAGTCGCCGTAGGCGCCCAGCCGGCTGCGGCCCACGTAGGGCGCCGACGGCACGATCGGGATGTGGGGCGCGGTCAGTGACATGCAGAGGAAGAACGGGTTGTCGGCTGACTGCCGGCGCACGTAGTCGACGCTCCGTTCCCGGATGACGGGCAGCACCTCTTCGGCCACGAAGTCCGCGTGCGCCGGTCCGGTGTTGTCGGCGTAGCGCTCTGGCCGGTAGTCGCGTGTGATGAACAGCAGATCCTGCTCGGTCGTGCACTCGCCGACGAAGCGGTCGTCGTCGATGTAGATGTAGGGATGCATGTCGAGCGACGCCGAGATGCCGTAGAAGTGGTCGAACCCGATGGCGGTGGGGCCGTTCTGGATGCGGCCGGTCCAGTCGATGTCGCCGGTGTAGGCGCGCTGGTCGGCCACCGAGTGGGGCAACGGAGTGCTCTGGCCGTCCCTGGTCGGCATGTCCATCCCCAGATGCCACTTGCCAATGTGGGCGGTGTTGTAGCCGTGGCCCTGGAGCAGTGAGGCCACCGTCATGCGCTCCGGCTCGATCAGGTGCCGGCTGTAGCCCCACAGCACACCGCGCGTCACCCGGGTGCGCCAGCAGTAGCGGCCCGTGAGGATGCCGTAGCGGGTGGGCGTGCACAGCGCCGATGGCGAGTGGGCATCGGTGAAGTAGGTGCCCTCGCGCCCGATGCGGTCGAGATTCGGGGTGGAAATCTGCGAGTCCGGGTTGAGATAGGAGAGATCGCCCACGCCCATGTCGTCGGCCAGCACGAAGACGACGTTCGGTCGGCTGGTGTCGGGCTGCGCGGCACCCAGCGATCGGGGGAGGGCGGCGGCGGCCGTGACGGCGCCCAGGGTCTTCAGGAACTCGCGGCGGCGGGCGGGTGACAGCGGCAGGGGTGGAGTCATGGACGGCATTATAGGCGTCGAGTGCTATAAGCAGATTGGCGACTGCGTCGTCTTGGAATCACTGAGGTGCGTGTGAGGAGAACAGGTGCGGCGGCGTTGGCCTTGGTCATTCTTGGCCACGGAGTGTTGGTGTCGGCCGACGACTGGCCGATGTGGGGCGGGACGCCCGACCGGAACATGACCTCGGCCGAGGTGGGGCTGCCGGAAGCGTGGGACACCGGCGACGGTTTGGGCGTGAAGTGGACGTCGGCGCTCGGTTCGTCGAGTTACGGCAACCCGGTGGTGGCCGACGGCAAGATCTTCGTCGGGACCAACAACGACGTGCCGCGCGACCCGGCCGTGGATGGGGACCGTGGCATCGTCATGGCGTTCCGCGAGTCCGACGGCGTCTTCCTGTGGCAGATGGTGCACGACAAGCTGGCCACCGGCGAGGAGAACGACTGGCCCTACCAGGGTGTCTGTTCATCGCCCACCGCGGTTGGCGACCGGCTCTACTACGTCAGTAACCAGGGGGAGGTGGTGGCCCTCGACACCGAAGGCTTCCTCGATGGCGAGAACGATGGGGCGGTGACCGACGAGGCCCGCTCCACTGAGACTGACGCCGACGTGGTGTGGCGCTACGACATGATCGGCGAGCTGGGGGTCTTTCCTCACAACATGACCAGCAGCGCCCCGAGCGTGCATGGCGATCTCGTGATCGTCAACACGTCCAACGGCACCAACGAGGAGGGCTACGTGATGGCGCCCGAGGCGCCCGACCTGATCGCCCTCGACCGGTCGACGGGAGCGCTGGTCTGGCAGGCGGCGCCGGTGGGTGACTGGATTCTGCACGGACAGTGGTCGTCGCCGGCCGTGGCCGAGATTGACGGCGTGGCGCAGGTGGTGATCGGCCAGGGCGACGGCTGGGTGCGCGGCTATGCCGTCGAAGACGGCAACTTGCTGTGGGAGTTCGACACGAACCCGGTCGAGGCTGAGTGGCCGACCACGCGGAACAACGTCATCGCGACCCCGGTCATCTGGAACGACCGCGTCTACGTGGCCAACGGGCAGGACCCCGAGAACGGCGAAGGGGAGGGGCGGCTGCACGCCATCGACGCCACCATGCGTGGCGACATCAGCGAGACGGGCGGCGTCTGGCAGTTCGATGAGATCCGGCGGTCACTGACCACGGTCGCGATCGCCGACGGTCTGCTCTATGTGGCCGACTTCAGTGGGTATCTACGGTGTCTGGATGCCGAGACCGGGGAAGAGCTGTGGGTACACGACACCTTTGCCGCCATCTGGGGATCGCCCCTGGTGGCCGATGGGAAGGTATACCTGGGTGATGAGGACGGCGACGTGGTGGTGCTGCGCGCCGGCCGCGAGCTGGAGGTGCTGGCCGAGAACAGTCTGGGGAGCCCCATCTACGGGGCCCCCATTGCCGCCAACGGTGTGCTCTACATCAACACCGTGACCGAGTTGTTCGCGCTTTCCGAATGAACCTGTAGGGCGGGACTTCAGTCCCGACGAACCGAATGGCGGGGCTGAAGCCCCGCCCTGCAGAGGCGCA
>CAJWMX010000267.1 GCA_913043805.1 uncultured Acidobacteriota bacterium
TCACGCCACCGCCCCACCGCGTCGTAGTTCTCGAGCGAGAAGCCGACCGGGTCGATGGTGTTGTGACAGCTGGCGCATGCCGGATTGTTCCGATGCTCGGCCAGCCGCTCGCGCATCGGAAGCCCGGCCTGCACGGAGTTCTCCTCGAGCACCGGCACATTCGCCGGAGGTGGCGGCGGCGGTGCGCCGTAGACGTTGTCGAGGACCCACACGCCGCGGATCACGGGCGACGTGCGCGTGGCGTAGCTGGTGACCGACAGGACGCTACCATGCCGCAGCAGTCCGCCGCGCCGGCTGTCCGGTTCGAGTTCCACGCGTCGGAACCGACTGCCGTACACCCCGGCGATGCCGTAGTGCTTGGCCAGCCGCTCGTTCAGGTAGGTATAGTCGGCGCTCAACAGATCGAGCACGCTCCGGTTTTCACGCAGGACGCTGTCGAAGAACAGCTCGGTCTCCTGGCGGAAGGCCTGACGCAGGTTGTCGTCGAAGTCCGGATACAGCCGGGGGTTCGGGCTGACGGCATCGAGGTTACGAAGCATGAGCCACTGACCGGCGAAGTTACTGGCCAGATTCGCTGACCGCGGATCGGCCAGCATCCGCTGAGCCTGCCGTTCGAACTCAGCCGGATCGCTCAACCGTCCGGCGATGGCCGCGTCGAGCAGTTCGTCGTCGGGAATGCTGCTCCAGAGAAAGAACGACAGCCGAGACGCCACTTCGAGATCCGAGATCCGGTACGGCCCCGCATCGTCGCGGTCACGCTCGACACGGAACAGGAACTGCGGGTTGACCAGAATAGAGGTCAGGGCCCGACCGATACCGGCCTCGAAATCGCCGTCGACCCGACCCTCCCGGAAGAACGCCAGCGGCGTGTCCACTTCGTCGGCGGACACGCCTCGGCGATAGGCACGGCGCATCAGCGTGCTCAGAATCTCGCGCGCGCACGACTCTTCGCCCGAGACGCTCGACGGTTCGCAGCTGAAGATGCGACTCCGGGAGGGCGTGTCGCTGACCCCACGGGCGTCATACGGCCCGGTGATGGTCACCTGGTAGATGGCTGGAGTGAGCCGGGGATGCCGCTGCTCGTTGAAGTGGGAGAGCAGCGGCTGCCGCTCGGTCTCCATCAGCGAGGCGCTGTCCTTCAGGAACGTCGCGGCCACCTCATGCGGTCCGGCCGTCACCGGCAGTCGCATCCGCAGGTGCGCATCGGCGAAGGTGTCGTCGCCGCCTTCGGGCCGCTCGACGGTGTAGGTGGCCACCGGCATCTTGTCCAGCAACAACTGCACCGTGTGCAACGCGTTCCCGCGGAGGCCGCCGATATTGCCGGTCCGATTGCGCGCCAGCCTGATCTGGATCTCGTACTCGCCGTCCTGGGCAAACGTGTAGGTGGTGGCCACGCCACCGCGAGTGCCCAGCGGCAATCCCGCGACATGCTCTTCCTGCGTGGTGTCGGCCGGGACGCGAATCACGTCGCTTTGCATCGCCGACAGCGTGCTGCCGATGGCGAGCTGGCTGATCCGCTGCGCCGCGGTGATGTAGCGGTCGAGCAGGGCCGGCGAGAGATCGCCCACGTTGACGTTGTCGAAACCATGCCCCGCCTCATCGGCGGGCAGCAGTGCCTGCGCGTCGATGTCCAGTCCGAGCAGGTCACGAATGGCGTTCTGGTATTCGGTGCGGTTGAGCCGCCGGAGCGTCTCGGTCCGCCCGGGATTCGGGTCGGCCTCGGCAACGGCGTCGAGCGACGACTCGAGCCACGACACGACCCGCGCCCGCTCGTCGTCGGACGGCGTCGGGCGAGGCGACGGAGGCATCGTGCCGGTCCGTAGCTTCCGGATGACTTCCTCGAGCACCGCGGCGTGCGCGGCGGGGTCGGCCAGGTCGACCGATTCCAGCGACAGCCCCGCCGTCTCCAGCCGGTCGCTATGGCAGGTGACGCAGTAGCGGTCGAGCACCGCCCGGCTTGCCTCGGCGCTCGGCGGCGCTTGCGCGGCGGTCAGCGCGGGCGCCGACAGCAGCGCGGCGCACACCGCCCCGCCGGTGCCGGTCAAGCCGAGGAAACGCGTCGTGAACGTCGCCATTCTGGGTCGATATCCGCCTCTGAGCGCAGGTGTAATCGTGATCAACGGCAGACTAGTCATACCATCGACACAAGTCAAGCCAAGACTGATCGCAACTGCCTGCGTTCTCAGCTAGTTACGATCGTCCCCCGAGGTCATTTCGTCTCGCGCATCCAGGCCGTGGACAGGCTGTCGGCGTATTCGTTCCAGCGCGTGCCAGAGTGGGCGGCCGTCCATGTCAGCGTACAGGCGGAATGGACCCGGTAGAGCCGGAGTAACTCCTGCACCAGTTCCAGGTTCTTGATCGGCCCCGTCTTCTTCTTCCAGCCGCGTCGTTCCCAGCCCGGCGCCCATTCGGTGATGGTCTGGACGCAGAGACGGCTGTCTGAAAACACCTCGACCTCGGCGTCCTCCGGCAACAGCTTGAACGCCTCGATTAGAGCCGTGAGTTCCATCCGATTGTTCGTGGTGTCCGGGTCATGCCCATGACGCTCGGCCCGGATCTCGCCGTCCTTGACCCACACCACGCCCCAGCCGCCCGGGCCAGGGTTTGGCGTCGATCCCCCATCGGTGAACACTCCGTTCTCAGGGCCCTCGGTGAACTTCTCGAGCACCTGCGCGCTGGTGAGGTTCGCTTCCCGGAGCGACCGCCCTCGCCCCGCCCCGCCCTTCTTCCGCTTCGATCCGGCCCGATTGGCCTCCGCCTTGGACTGATCGCCAGACCGGGCGCGCTGTGGTGAGTGCTCGCGACAGTACCTGGGCTCCCAGCCCGGATACTTGTCGAGCGCGGCCTGAGGGATGATGAAACTGGCACCGCAGACGGTGCAATCGAAGGCAGGCACGGGGGAAGGATACGACAGCGGGCAAGTGGAAACAGACACGGGTCGGAGCCGTGACGATCGTCCCGGCTTGACCGGCAAAGGGCTAGGCGGGCATGCTCCCGCTCGGTGAAACACCTGTTGGTCCGGGCGCTGTTCATCCCGAGCCTCGTCTACAACCTGCTTATGGAACGGCTGGTGGCCGAGCGCCGCTGGTGGGACGCCATCGACGAGCACGTGCTGCTCGGAGCGCTGCCCCTCCCCTGGCTGGTCGGAGACATGGCGAACGCCGGCGTGCGAGCCGTGGTCAACACCTGTGTCGAATACGGTGGCCCCGTCGCCGGCTACCAGCGTCACGGCATCGAACAGCTCCGCACCCCGACGCTGGACTTCACACCACCCCGCCTCGAGGACATCGAGCGCGCGGTGACCTTCGTCGAGGACCATAGGCAGCACGGGCGTACCGTGTATATCCACTGCAAGGCCGGACGAGGTCGAAGCGCCACCGTCGCCCTGTGCTGGCTGGTGGCCCATCGGGGTCTGACGCCGGAACAGGCCCAGGCGCACCTGGAGGCGGCGCGTCCGCACGTCGATAAGCAGCTGTGGAGACGGCAGGTGGTCCAGCGGTTCGCCGAGCGACACCGCGACCGGCGGTAGCCAGCGAACTCATAAAACGCACTGCGCTCGTACAATCTCAGTTGGTGTACTTCCGGACCTTTCACGTGGTCGGCCTCGCCGCGACCGGACTCCTGGTCGGCGGGCTCGTCGTGGCTGGCGGGCTGGCGTCACGGCACGGTCTCGAGGCGCGCTACTACCCCAATCACTAGTGGTCTGGCGACCCGGTCCTCGACCGGCTGGACCCGACGCCACTCGGCGACGCCGTCGCCAACCGCCCCGACCTGCTCGGGGCCGAGTTCAGTGTCCGCTGGCGCGGCGTGCTGCCGGTCGACCGTACCGGAAGCTACGACATCACCCTCGCCGCCTCCGATCTGACCTGGCTCTACCTTGACGGCCGCCTGCGGGTGAACAACAGCGAAGACGGCCCCACCACGGTCACGCGCGCCATCGAGCTCAGCGAAGGCCTGCACGACATCGAACTGGCATTCAACGCCCGCGGCGGCACACCGGAGCTGGCCCTCGAATGGGCCTGGGCGGACGAGGAAGCGCTGGCGCTCGGTCCGGCCGACCTGTTTCCATCGCGCGCCACCGCGCTCGCCTATGACGCCCTCTGGGCACGCGGCTATCTGATACCGCTCGCCGGGTCGATCCTAATTTTCGGCGTGCTCTGGTGGTGACCGGTGAGACAGGTCGCCCGCCACTGCCGACGCTACCCTGAGCAGGCCGGCCTCAACCGCGCCGTCTGGCTGCTGCTAGCCGCGAGCCTGGCGCTGACGAGCGTCGGTATCGGCTGGGGCCTGCCCGACCAGATCGCCTGGGCCCCCGACGAGCTGACGCCGATGGACGTGACCGACGGTGTCGAGAAGGGCGACACCGGAGGCTGGCACCTCAAGTACCCGCCGCTCAAGCTTTATCTTCTTACGGTGGTCTATGCGCCGTTCTTCATCGGCGAGTGGCTCGGAACGGTCGATCTCTCGGGCGGTCCCGCCTACACCGCCCTCTTCTACCTGGCCCGGGCCATGAGTGTGGCCATGGGTGTCGCCACGATCTATGTGGTCTATGGATTGCTCTCAAGCCGGCGTCACGGGTCATGGCGCCCGAAGGCCTGTTCCGCGAACGCGGGCTGATCGTGCTGGTGGTCGGACTGGCGCTCGCGTTGGCCGCGCTGTCAGGCCTCGACTTCCCGGCCCTCGACGAGTTGAGCAGCCCGCATTACATCGAAGCATTCGCCCCGTAGCGCTAGCCGGAGGCGGCCTCGGCCGCCTGCATCACCCGCAGCATGTTCCCGCCCATGATCTTCGCCACCTCATCGTCGGCGAACCCGCGGGCCCCGAGGGCCGTCACCAGATTCCCCGTCAGGCCAATGTGCTCCAGCCCCTGGGGCACCTTGAGCCCGACGCTGTCGTAGTCGCACCCGATCCCGACATGGTCGATGCCGGCCACGTCGGCGGCATGTGCGATGTGGTCGATCAACCGGTCCATCGGTATCTG
>CAJWMX010000268.1 GCA_913043805.1 uncultured Acidobacteriota bacterium
ACCGGCACCAGCTGACCCAGCAGCGCCAGGGCGTCCTCCTCGGTGTAGAGCGGGGTGACCCAGCTGGCGTCTTTCTTTCGCTTCTCGAGCCGCTTGATCTTCCAGTTCGCGTCCTCTTCCTGGATGCGACCCGAGTCGGCCAGCATGATCTCGAGCAGCTGGCAGGTGGGAGCGGTGGTCAGGATCGGCCCGCGGTAGCCAGCTTTCCGGAGCAGCGGTAGCCGTCCCGAGTGGTCGATATGCGCATGACTGAGGATGACCCAGTCCAGCGTGTCGGGATCGAAAAGAAACGGCCCGCGGTTGCGTTCGTGACGTTCCTTGCCGCCCTGGATCAGCCCACAGTCGAGCAGGATACGAACGCCGCCAACTTCGACCTGATGGCACGACCCCGTCACCTCCCAGGCCGCGCCGTGAAACGCGAGACGGATTATGGTACGGGAGTATACCGGCCGGTTCTAGCGGTAGCCGCAGCGTCTAAGGATCGTGACCATCTCGTCGAGCGACCTCCGATCGATGAGCCACCTGGTCTGGTCGTCTCCGAACGTGACCGGCTTGCCGGCGGATACCGTCCAGGGGTACCAGCCTAGCGGTGGCTTCTCGTCCTGTCGGTCCCCGGCCTCGGGACGCAGCTTCGTGGCGATGGCTCGGACGGCCTTTTCGGCCATGCCCACGTGTCGCAGGTGGTCCTGGATACGGAGGTAGACCAGCATATGCGTGTCGCCCCGGGGCGCGGTGACCGCGAAGCCGATCGGCAGCTCCGAAGACTGGTGTTGCAAGGGCTGTTCGAGCGAGAGGGCGAGCGCGTGATAGGTCAGCGCAGGTCGGGCGGATCCCTCCGAGCTCCGGTCCAAGGCGTGTCCGACCTCGTCGGCGTACTCCAGCTCGGCGAAGTTCAACCAGCGGCTGAGCCCTGCCGGTTGCTCGTGGCTCTCGACCACGTGCGCGTCGCCGGTAGCCAGGTTGAGCCGCCGTTCGCAGAACGTGCGGAAGCGGGCCCCGTAGGTGATCGAGGTGGCGTCCCACGTCAACCGGAACATCGTCGCCCAGGACCAGTTGCGGAACAGGTTCATCCAGCCTAGGTTGTCGCGATGGTCGTGCTCCTCCTCGAGATGCAGATCGAGATAGACGTTCTCCATGAGCTGGATGAGTTCCTGGCTGCGGCCAGGCCAAGATGGAGCTGTTCGACTACATCGAGGTGTTCTACAACCAGCGGCGCCGACACTCGCCCCTCGGTCAGATCTGCCCGGCCGAGTTTGAACGCCGGAGACTTGTGCCGGCAGCGTAGTCAACCCGTCCACCAGACCGGATCAAGCCCACGCAAGGCACCGACGCCTAAAGGGCGTGGCGTTGCAAGTAGGTGTTGTGTTCCGCCGGACCCAAAAAAGACACCGGACGTGAACTAACCACGAAGTGCATCCGCTTCGCGTCCCATATCGAACAGGATTCGCCAGTGCGTGACCAGACCATCGCGCAGGGTCATCGCCATGGCCCAATCGGATTCCCATTCCTTCCCGGTTGCTAAAGCCCGGAACCGGCAGAATCCCAAGACCACGACTCGATCGCCGCTGGTGAAATACTCTCTGTCTTCGAGCACAAGCGCTTCTTCAGCAGCGCCCAGCTCACCCAGAAACTCTCCAACCGCAGCTTTTCCCTCATATAGCTTGTTGAACGCTGGTCCGTCTGGCCCTCGATGATCCCAGACCACGTCGTCGGACAATAGCGCGAGAAACCCTTCGCCATCGCCCGCACGGAATCGCTCGTAGATCTCCTTCACCACCTGAACGTTCGCATCACTCATATCTCATTCATCCTTTCATCTCCTATTTCACTCAGACCGCCTCGAGATGACCGCGAGGCGCCGGTGCCCTTCGAGAACCGGGAACGTTTCGTCTGTTGGCAGAGTCTGCACGCCTAACGCGTTGAGCGTCATCAGACGATTCTAGATCGCGCAACGGTCATAGCGATGCTCATCAGCTGGTGTGTGCCGTAGTACTCACTGAGGTCGTTCCATGTTGAATCGGAGATCGTGGCGTCGCGGTACATCTCGTTCGCCGCTTCGATCAATGAAAGCTCTCTTGAGCTCCAGCCTAGCGCATCCGCCCCTAGCGCAATGGTACTAACCCGCTTCCGTGGACACCTAACCCTTGTGGTAGAGGGAGTCCACGATGCCCAAAACGAGAAAGCCGTATCCACCGGAGTTTCGCGAGCAGCTGGTCGCGTTGGTCCAGGCGGGACGCACACCAGAAGACCTCGCCAGGGAGTTTGAACCGACCGCCCAGTCGATCAGTAATTGGGTGGCCCAGGCCGATCGTGATGCCGGCCGACGCACTGATGGCCTGACCTCCGCCGAGCGGTCCGGGCTGCGGCAGCTCCGCCGCGAGAACCGGCAGTTGAAGCTCGAGCGAGACATCTTGTTGACCGCGCTGATCCATGCCATCCACCGTCGCTCCGGTGGGGCCTATGGCGCGCCGATCATTCGGGCGGAACTGGCCGATGACCACCAGCGTCACGTTGGGACGAAGCGGGTGGCTCGGCTGATGCGTGCGGCGGGCCTCCCAGGCCTGCACCCGCGGCCCTTTGTGCCAACCACGGTCAGCGATCCCACTGCGGATCGGGCTGTTGACCAGGTCGATCGCCAGTTCGCCGCGGATGGGCCCGACCGCCTGTGGGTGGCCGATATCACCTATGTACCGACGGGGCGGGGTTTCTCTATTTCGCCATGGTGCTCGATGTCTGGTCGCGGCGCATTGTCGGGTGGGCGATGGAGTCCCACCTCAAGACCGAGCGCGTCCTCACGGCCCTGAACATGGCCCTCGCACAGCGGCGTCCGGAGGCCGTCGTCCACCACTCGGACCGCGGCTGTCAATACACGAGCTACGCGTTTGGGAAGCGGTGCTGCGAAGCCGGGGTGATGCCCTCGATGGGGTCCACTGGCGATGCATACGACAACGCCATGGCCGAGAGTTTCTTCGCCACGCTGGAGCGCGAGGTGTTGAACCGACGTCGGTTTCAGAGCCACGCCGAGGCGCGGATGACCATCTTCCAGTGGCTCGAGGGCTGGTATAACCCGCACCGACGCCACTCCGCCCTCCACCCATCAACTACGAGAGGAGACAGCTGCAGAAGAGTGCTTGAGACCCAAGCCCGTACCCGTCCACGGAAGCGGGTTAGTACCAGCTGTCATCCTTGGGGTGGACAGCCACATTCATCAAGCCCGCCGGTCGTGAATCCAGAAACGCCTTCGGGACACCCGAGACGTCCTGGTCCAGGAACTGGCCGTCACGGACGATCCGTAACGCGCTGCGGATGCCTCCACCGGAGAAGGCAAGTCCGAAGAGGTTCATCCCGTTGGCCCGGAGGAACTGGGCCTCCGGAGCCTTCCGACCCGGTCAGATGCAGTCCTTTCTCGATGGAGCCCCGGCGGGACCGCGCGAACGCGATCTAATCGAGCTCATCGGACAGGACATCGGTGAAGCGCTTTGGCGTGTCGCTCGTCGGGGTGTGGCGTCCTCTTCTCAGAGTGATCGTTCCGGGCCGTTGGCGCGTCACGGTCTGGCGCGTGCGACTGTTACTGTGTCACGTTGCCTCCTGTTGGTGGTGTACGGGGAGCAACGACCGGGACGCCGGATCCGCACACCCAGAAACACTCGAGCGCAGGAGCTCAGGGCAGGAGCGGGCCGCGAACCGGTCAATCCCGATCAGCTGGCGGGTGGGGTCGGCTTAGGGGCAGCGACCCCCTGCCATCCGGCGGTGGCGAGCATGCGGGTCGCCTCGTCGCGCATCGGCGCGTGCAGGGCGACGACGCACCGGTCGCCCGGGGCCAGCTCGTATTCGGCGTGGTAGGGCGTGATCTGCTTTCCCCGCTGCACGGTCAGGAACGCGAACGGTTCCTGCGGCTTGGAGAGTGGATTGGCGTCGGCCAGCGGCGACGCGGCGGCTGGCTCCGAGGCGTCATCGGGTCGGTATTCGAAGTGGCTGACCTCGAGCTCACCGTGTCGCCAGCGGACATCCCATCGTGCCTGGTCGTGAGGGCCGTCGAAGAGCATGCTCACTCCGGCCCGCTTGACGAGCTGTGAAGCCTGCTCGTCGGTCGAGTGCATGGCGATGAAACCGCGCTTCACTCCGTATCGTTCCCGCGCCTCCCGGACGAAGAGGCTGTTGGCGTGTTCGTTGAAGGTCAGTCCGACGACCGAGCCGACCAGTTCCATCCGGGTGCGTCGCAGTGTCCGCTCGTCGAGTGGATCGCCGAAGACCACGGTGTGACCTGATTGCTCGGCGGTATGCGAGCGTCGTGGATCCGGTTCGATGAACGAGACCGTCAGCCCGCCGTCCCGGAGCGCGTCGCCCAGCGGCACCCCGAGGCCGCGGGCCCCGAGGATGGCGATTCGGTCGCGCCGGGGCAATCGAAGGTCGAGGACCCAGGCCAGCGGATAGGCGAGCAACCCGGAGAGCACGACCGTGCCGGCGATGGTCGAGAACACCAGCGCCCGGAGCGGGGTGCCGCCGTCGACGCCCGCGCTGTCGAGGGCGGCCGCAGTCACCGAGGCGATGGCCGCCGCCACGATGCCCCGCGGCGCGATTGCGCCCACGAAGATCCGCTCCTTGGGTGTGAGGCGAGAATCGCGCGTGGACAGCCAGACACACAGCGGCCTGACGACGAGAATGAGTCCGGCGACGACGATGGCGCCGCCGCGACCCAGCGCCTGGACGTCGGCCAGCGCCACGTCAGCGGCCAGCAGGATGAAGAGCATCCCGACCAGCAGCACGGTGAGCTGGTCCTTGAACTCCCGAAGCTCGTGGCCTACCCGGGTCTCCATGTTGCCGATGACCACGCCGGCGACGGTCACCGCGACCAGCCCGCTCGGCTCGATCAACGCGTTGCACGCTTCGAAGAGCAGCACCACGCACGCCAGCGTGAAGACGTTCTCGTGGCCGGCCGCGACTGGGCGACGGTATCGG
>CAJWMX010000269.1 GCA_913043805.1 uncultured Acidobacteriota bacterium
TGGTGGACTCGATCAGCTCTGGTTTCACATGGCTGATGTCACCCACCTCCTGTAGGATGCGGGGCGCGCCCGAGACGAGGTTCTTCGTCTCTCGGTCGATGATCTGCAGCTCAACCTCGACACCGAGGGTTGAACCGGACGAACCGTTGAAGTGGATGCGCACGGTAGGGTCAGCATAGCCGGCGAGCCGACCCTGGTACAATCGCGTCAAGACCGTGGCCGACGCCTCCCAAGCACGCTCACCGCTCACCCGCTACGTTCTGTATCAGATCCCGGGCTGGCTGCTGGCCACCCTGGGTGGGCTGGTGCTCTACCGTATGGTGGGCGCGTCGGGCTGGGTGGCCCTCGCCGTCCCGGTGTTCTGGGCCATCAAGGATGCCGCGCTCTACCCGTTCCTGAGATCCGCGTATGAGACCGATGATCGACCGGTCATCGAGCGGCTCGTCGGCCTCGACGGAGTGACGACCGAGGCGCTCACGCCGCGCGGCTACGTTCGGGTGCGAGGGGAGCTCTGGCTGGCGGAACCGATCGGCGCCACGCCGATCGCGGCAGGCCAGCAGGTGCGGGTGGAAGAGGTCCGCGGAATGACGCTCGTCGTGGCGTCGGCCGAGGGCGACGGCTCGCGCTAGCCGGCCGGCTGGACAGCGTGGTCGCGATACCAGGCCATGGTTCGAGCGATCCCTTCGGCGAGCGGCACGAACGGCTGGTAGCCAAGCAGTTCCCGCGCCAGCGAGATGTCGGCCTGAGAGTCACGCACGTCGCCCACCCGGGCCGGTGCGAACTCCGGGTCCGGACCGCCACCCGCCTGCTCACGCATCAGCTCATAGAGCGCGTTCAGCGACACCCGGTCGCCGCACGAGACGTTGATCACCCGGCCGGCCACATCCGGCGCGGTGGCGGCCCGCAGCGTCCCATCCACCACGTTCTGCACGTAGGTGAAGTCGCGAGTCTGTTCGCCGTCGCCGTAGATGATCGGAGCGCGCTGCTCCGCCAGACAGCGGGCAAAGAGCGAGATGACGCCGGAATATGGCGAGGAAGGATCCTGGCGCGGACCGAAGACGTTGAAGTAACGCACGGCCACCGTCTCGAGCCCGTGCAGCTGCAAGAACAGCCGCGCGTACTGCTCGCCCATCAACTTCTGCAGCGCGTAGGGTGAGGGCGGGTCGGCCGGCATGTCCTCTCGCTTGGGGAGCGCCGCGGAATTGCCATAGATCGATGACGAGCTGGCAAATACCACCCGCTTCACGCCTTGCCGCTGGGCCGCGACGAACAGCCCGAGGGTGCCGGTGACGTTTGCATGGTTGGTCGCCACCGGCTCGTCGACCGACCGCGGTACCGAAGGAATGGCCGCCAGGTGAATGACGTAGTCGACGTCCCGCGTCACGCGCTCCGCCACCTCCGCATCGCCCAGGTCGCCCACCACCAGTTCGATCTCCGGCGCATGCGCGAGGTTCTCGCGATGGCCGGTCACCAGACTGTCGACGACCCGCACCTGCGCGCCCCGGGACCGCAACTCGTCCACGACGTGCGAGCCGATGAAGCCAGCGCCTCCAGTCACCAAGTAAGTCGCCATATCGTCGAACCGTGACCGCCGCGCTCAGCGGAGCGCCGGGAAACCGTCGCGTGAAATGCCGGGGACCACCCGGAGCGCGTTCTCGTAGTAGACCTTGCGCAACACGTCGTCACTGAGCCCGAGGCCATAGAGCTTCCAGAACGCGTGATAGCGGCGGTAGTAATCGAAGTACTCGTCCTCGGTCTCGAACGTCCGCCAGTAGTAGGGGAACTCCTCCGGGCGATAGGAGTCCTTCCCGAACAGCACCCGATCGGAATATTTCTCGAAGAAGGCCTTGGCCATCCGCGGTTGACGCCCCAGTTCGTACAGGATGGCGCCGGTCCCCACCACGACATTGGACAGCCGTTCCAGCATCTCGCCAAGTCGGCCCAGATCGTTGGCGTGCCAACCCATGTGGGCGGCGATGAACGTCGTGTCGGCATGGCGGGCAAACATCCGGTCCCGCTCGGCCATGATCGTGTCGAAGCTGGGATAGCGGTCGGCCGGCAACCGCCGTCCGGGACGCACCACCAGTTCGAGCCAGCGCTCGTTGTGACGGTCGACCGGCTGGAAGAACTCGCTCGGCTCGCCCGTGTGGATCAAGACCGGGATGCCGAGCGTCGCGCACATCTCCCACACCGGCGCCAGCTCCGGGTCGTCGACCTGGACCCGCTGCCCACTGGCGTCCTGCACGGTCAGGCCGAAGTTCTTGAAGATCTTCAAGCCCACCGCGCCCGCCTCGACATCGCGCCGCAACTGGGCCGCTGCACGCTCGCCGAAGCCGGGTGTCACCCCCCGGCTGAAGTCGAGGTTGGCAAAGAACACCATGCGGTCAGGGTGAGGGCTGCGTCGAATGGCTTCCACGCTCGAGGCGAGCGTGGCGCCTGAGCCTCCGCTGAGATTGACGAGCACCTGGAGGTTCAGGTCGTCCATCTCGCCGATAATCCGTTCCCACTGCGCGCCCGACAGGCCGGGCCGATGGTGACTGTGGACGTCCACCACGGGGAACTTCGCGCTCGGCACCGGATGCTCCGGCACCACGAGCGTCGAACGCGGGGTGTAGTCCTCGACCGTCATCGACGCCGAGGGCTGCGCGCCCCGTCTGGCCTGCGCGGCCAGCGACACCGCCACGACCACCAACACCGCCGCCGCCATCCCGACGCTGATCCATCGCTTCATCTGGCGTCCACTTTCGGTGCTCACGAGAGTTGGAATCCGCCGCAGAGGGACGATAAGCCGAATTCTGTTCCCGGACGAGTCCCGAGGGGCCCGACCGGGCGACGACCATTCCTCTAGCCCCGCCATCACTGGCGGGGTCCAGCGACCTACCCGGAGGCTTCGGACGGGCCGCCCTATAGCGCCTCCCTATTTGGTCTTGCTCCGTGCGGGGTTTAGCCTGCCATTCACCTTGCGGCGAACGCGGTGCGCTCTTACCGCACCTTTTCACCCTTACCTACCTACTCACGTAAGCGGGCGGTATGTTTTCTGTGCCACTTTCCTTCAGGTCGCCCTGACCGGGGATTACCCGGCGCACTGCCCTCTGGAGTTCGGACTTTCCTCCCCGTCCCCACCCGAAAGCGGCGACGCAGCGGTCGTCTGTCCCTCTACGGCGGATATGTTGATCCTATTTCTCCCCTTTTCTTCTGCCGCCCGCGGTAGCCGTGAACGTGCGACGGCTATTGCCGAGCGGTCGCCGACGCTCTCATGGCGACCGCCGTGCGCGCCGGTCGCGGTTATCCGTCCTCTTCCTGCTTGATCTGGTACTGCTCCAGTTTCTTGTACAGGTTGCTGCGAGGCGTATCGATCACCTCGGCGGTCTTGGAGATGTTCCAGCCGTGCTCGCGTAGTTTCTCCACCAGGAAGGCGCGCTCAGAGATCTCCTTGAACTCGCGGAGGGTATCGGCCCGGGCCAGTTCCGATCCGCCGGACCTGGGCGCACTGCTGAGCACGCCCCGGGCCTCGGTCACGTCGATGACGTCGCCGGGGGTCATGACCATCAGGCGTTCGACCGTGTTGCGGAGCTCGCGCACGTTTCCCCGCCAACGTTCGCCGCTGAGCAGCTCGATGGCCGCGGGGGTCACTAGCTTGGGCCGAAAGTTGTTCTCGCGGCAGAACAGGTCGGCGAAATGCTCGACCAGCCGGGGGATGTCTTCTTGCCGATCGCGCAGCGGCGGCACCCGGATCGGGATCACACTCAACCGGAAGTAGAGATCCTCCCGGAAGGCGTCGCTATCGATCGCCTCCTCGAGATTCCGGTTCGTGGCGGCAATGACCCGGACGTCCACTTTGATCGTCCGCGCCGACCCGAGCCGCTCGACCTCGCCCTCCTGGAGCACCCGCAGCACCTTGGCCTGCGTCCGCAGGCTCATATCACCCACTTCGTCCAGGAAGATGGTGCCCCGATCGGCTTGCTCGAACTTCCCGATCTGCTTCTGGGTCGCCCCGGTGAACGCTCCCCGCTCGTGCCCGAACAGCTCAGACTCGATCAGCTCTTCCGGGAGCGCGGCGCAGTTGACCTGGATGAAGCGTTCGCGACCGCGTTTGCTGTTGCGATGGATGGCTCTCGCCACCAGTTCCTTGCCGACCCCGCTCTCCCCCTGGATCAGCACGGTGCTGTTGGTCGGCGCCGCCCGACTGATCGCCTCGGTGACCTCCGCGAGCGCCGGGCTCTCACCAACCATCTCGTGGCGAATCTCGGCTTGCTGGCGGTAGGAGCTGACCTCGGTCTCGAGACGTCGCTGCTCGAGGGCGTTTCTGATGTTGACCTTCAGGGCGTCGGATTCGAACCCTTTCTCGAGAAACGCGAACGCCCCCTGCTTGGTCGCCTCCACGGCGGTGTTGATCGTGCCGTGCCCAGAGATGACGATGACCGGGAGCACGTCACCCCGCTCCCGTAGCCGCCGGAGCACTTCCAACCCGTCCATCCCGGGCATCTTGATGTCCAGCAGCACCAGATCCGGGCTCTCGTTCGCGATCATGTCGAGCCCCTCCTGCCCGCTGCGGGCAAAGATGCACTCGTAGCCCTCGTACTCGAGGGTCATCGCGATCGACTCCCGGACGCCTTCGTCGTCGTCGACGACGAGAATTCGCTCGTTCATGTCCGTCACGCCATTATAAGTTTGCGAAACGCGGCCTCGTCGAGCGTCTCCACGCCCAGTGCTCGCGCCTTCTCGAGCTTCGAGCCGGCCTCGGCGCCCACGACGAGCGCGGTCGTCTTGCGACTCACCGAACCGGTGACCTTGCCGCCCAGCCGCTCGATCGCCGCCCGCGCCTCGTGCCGAGACATGGTCGACAGGGTGCCGGTCACCACGAACGTTTGACCGGCCAACGGCAGTGACGCGTCCTCATGCACTTCAGCCCGGTCGGTGTCCATCCGCACGCCGGCCTCGGCCAG
>CAJWMX010000270.1 GCA_913043805.1 uncultured Acidobacteriota bacterium
GTTATCTCGTTGGCTTCGTGCTGGCGCTCTTGTTCTTCGTGGGAGTCTGGGTGCCGTCCCGCAGCCTGGCCGGGTTCTACGACAACCTCGAGGGGCTCAGCGACAGCGTGCAGCGAGCCGACTACGAGACGGCGGAGCAACAGCTCGCCGAGGTGTCGGCCTTCTACGAGGGGAGCCGTGTCTGGGGCGTCCAGCAGCTGGTCGACTCCTATCTCTTCCAGGATGCGTTCCTGCAGCAGGCGTCCTACAGCTATCTGACCGGGGACTTCCAGACCGTCGTCGACGACCTGTCGGATGAGGTGGACGACGCGCGGGCCTCGCATCTGCTTGCGAGTGCGAAGTTCATGCTGGCCCGCGAGCGCTATCGCGCCATCGACGGCGAAGACCCGGATGCCGCCCGGATGAAGGAAGCCATCATCGTCGAGGTCATGGAGACCATCAACCCGGACTACGAGCGGGCGCTCCGGAGTGACCTCTCCGACCGCTTCGACTACAAGTGGAACTACGACCTGACCAGCAATCCCGAGGCCGTGCGTCGGGCCCTCGAGGCGCCCCGTGAAATCGAGCCACCCGAGCTTGAGCAGATGAAGGGCGAAGGCACCCCGGTGCGTCGCCGCCGCGGCTGAGTGCCCGCCGAGCGCACCACAGAGTCTTAGGAAGCGGAGCGGTGGACGCCATCACGAGACTGTTCCGGGACAGCGTCGAGTTCGCCAATCCTGAGTATCTGGCGATCGTGCCGATCGCCGGCCTCTTGCTGGCCTTCGGACTCGTCGTGTTCGCCCTCCGGTTGCAACTGCGTCCGGCCCGGACCGAGGGCTCGAATTACCCCTTCTTCGGCCACATCAAGTTCTGGTTCTTCGCGATAGCCGCCCTCGCGCTCGTCGCGGTGGCCGCGGCTCGCCCGTTCTGGGTCTACGGCGCGTCGAGCTTCAAGCGGGGTGACGTGGACGTCATCGTGGCGGTCGATGCCTCGGCCTCCATGTGGGTCAAGGACCTCGGTCCATCGCGCCTCGAGCTGGCCGTGCGCGAGGCGCTGAGTTTGTATACCCAGGATGTGCTGACGCCTGGCGATCGCACGGCCGTGTTCGTCTGGGGCACGACGGCGCTCCGTCGTGTGCACCTTTCGTCGAATGCCGAGCGGTTCGTGGAGGAGGTGGGGCGGATCGGACCACCGGTGACGCTCTCCGGTGATGCGTTCCCCTGGGACAGCGACATTGCGACCGCGTTCGAGTCGATCTATCTGTCGCTCGACAATCAAGATCGGTTCGAGTCGGGCGAGGACGACTGGCAGCCTGAGGAGCGGAGCGACCGGTTGGTGCTGCTGTTCACCGACGGCGACTTCCTGATCGACGCCGAACAGCGTAGTCGCCTGGATATCGCTCTCGGCGAGTTCAACCGCCGCGGCCTCGCGATCTACCCGATCGGGATTGGCAGCCGGACCGGCGTCAACGTGGACACGGTACTGCTCGACTACGTTCGGGGCGTCGACTACGACGAGACCCTGGAGGCGGACCTCGACGGGCAGAGGACGCGGCTCGAGCAGGACGGCATCAACATGGTGGTGCAGCGTACCGGTGGGCGCTCCTTCTCCATGGACAGTCCGCAGCTCGAGTCGGCCAACTTCCTGCGGAACGTCGTCGACAGTCACCGCAGTATCTCGTTCCAGCTCATTCCGTCCGACGACAAGCAGGAAGTCTGGCAGTGGGTGGTGATGCTGGCCATCCTGGTCTTCGTCATCGCCATGCTCCTGTATTGATGGCTGCCTCGGCCGTCGAGATAGTCGAAACGACGGTCGAGGAGCTCCAGCCCTGGCGGGACATGTATCTGCACGAGATGTCCTGTCAGGTCGTGCAGGACTCCTTCCATCGCCGCTCTGGTTGGACCCGCGAATTCCGGCTCCGCCGTGGCGACGCCGATCTCGGATACGGTTCGCTGGTCATCGGCAGGCCGTGGACCGGTACTCCCACGCTCTTCGAGTTCTTTCTCGCCCCGCCTCACCGCTCACAGCTGTTCTCGGCGTTCGAGGCCTTGGTTGCGGCCACGCGTCCCGTGGCCATGCGGGTGCAGATGAACGACGCCCTGGCGAGCGTCATGCTGCACGCCTTCGGCGCCGATCCGCGGTGTGAGTCGATCCTGTTTCACGACCGGGAACAGACCGGGCTGGTGGCGGCCGGAGCGCGCTTCAGGCCGGCCACGGCAGACGAGGCGCCAGATACCCCGGCGGCGCAGCTCCCCTGGCGAGCGGTTCTGGACGTGGACGGGGAGGTCGCGGCCACCGGCGGCGTACTGTTCCACTACAACCGCCCCTACGGCGACATCTACATGGACGTGAAGGAGCCCTTCCGCCGTCGCGGACTGGGGGCGTTCATCGTGCAGGAGCTCAAACGGCTCTGCTACCAACGCGGGTCGATACCCGCCGCCCGCTGCACCCCCGACAACGGGCCGTCGCGAGCTACCCTGCAGCGAGCCGGGTTCTGGCCCTGCGGGACCGTGGTCACCGCCACGCTGGACGGCTGAGCCGTCCAGCGGCTCGGGTACACTTCCGCCGTGAGTCTGAAGCGTATCGTCGAGGAGACCGACACGTTCGCCGGCCGTCTGTTCGACGCCGCCATCGTCTGCCTCATCCTCGTCACCATCGGCGCGTTCTCGATCGAGACCCTACCGGACCTGTCGCCCGAGACGCGGGAGCTCCTCCGACGCCTGGAGGTGTTCTCTGTGGCGGTGTTCACCATCGAGTATCTCCTCCGTCTCCTGGTGGCGGACCGGAAGCTGGCGTTCGTCTTTAGCTTCTTCGGCGTGATCGATCTGCTGGCGATCCTGCCGTTTTATATCGCGCTCGGGGTCGACCTTCGGTCGATCCGTTCGCTGCGGTTGCTCCGGCTGGCGCGCATTCTCAAGCTGGCCCGCTATGGCGACGCCATGGCCCGGTTCCGGCGCGCCGCCGTCCTGGTTCGCGAGGAACTGGTCGCGTTCCTGGGCACCGCCATGGTGCTCATCTATCTCTCGGCCGTTGGCATCTACTACTTCGAGAACACGGCTCAGCCGGAGAAGTTCGCCTCGGTCTTCGACAGTCTCTGGTGGGCGGTGGTCACGCTGACGACCGTCGGTTATGGCGACGCCTTCCCGGTGACGGCGGGCGGGCGCACGTTCACGTTCCTGGTCCTGATGGCGGGGCTGGGCGTGGTGGCGGTGCCGACCGGCCTGATCGCGTCCGCGCTCGCCCGGGTGCGTGAGGAGGAACAGGCCGAGAAACGCGCCCTGGCGTCCGAGGAGAAGGTGGTCGCGGTGACCGAAACGGCCCTCTACGTCTCCGATCTCGATCGATCGCTGGAGTTCTATCAGCGGGTGCTCGGGTTTACCCGGGCGATGGAGCCGATCGAACGGATGGCGGCCCTCGACGTCACCGACGATCAGGTTCTGCTGTTGTTCAAGCAGGGGGCGTCTGTCGAGCCCACCGTGACGCCATACGGCACGATCCCGCCCTCGGACGGGCACGGGCAACAGCATGTCGCGTTCGGTATTCGTCCGGCCGATCTGGAACGCTGGCGTGAGCGTCTCGAGGACGCGGGCATCGAGATCGAAAGCGTGGTGGACTGGCCCGAGGGCGGATACAGCCTCTACTTCCGTGACCCGGACCAGCACGCCCTGGAGCTGAAGACCTCCACCTGGCGCGGGCGCCTCCTGGACATCGGCGCCTCCTAGGTCCTCAGTACCGGGGCGTGTAGAGCCAGGTATCGGCGCGCGCCCAGCTCTGCTCGATGTCCGCGTCCACGTCGGCGTCCGAGCGTCCTTGCGCCTCGATCGCGGTCTTCAGACCGAACAGCGACCATCCGTTGTGGGGGTGGTCTTCGATCTCCTCCCGGAACACCTGCTCCGCCGCGGCCCACCTTTCGCGCTCCAGGAGCAGCGCTCCCAGCCAATGCCTGGCGGCGAAGGGCAGCGGTTCCGGTTCGTCGTAGGCTAGGCTGTCCTCGAGCTCGACCGCGTGCTCAAATGCCGCAAGTGCGGCATCGAGGTCACCCGCTTCGCGATGGAGCTCGCCCTCGAGGATGCCGCCAACGACACCAAGGAGCGTCTCCGCCGGATGGAACCGCATCTGGGCTTCCGAGGTCGCCGCCAGCTCCTTCACGCGGTTCAGGTAGACCTCGGCGAAGTCGACATCGCCCTCGCGTAGGTGCGCGTACCCCTGCGCGAAGTCCCAGAGCCCGCCCGGTACCTCGGCGTCCGGTCGCTCGGTGACCTCGAGGACCTCGTCGAATCTCCCGAAACGGATCAGCGTCAACACGTGGTGCACGCTGTTGCCGGTCAACTTGTGGAAGTCCTTGCCCGCCTGGATCGCAATCGCGCCCTGTCCGTCCATCGAGGCGGCGAAGAGCAGCATGTGCAGGTTGTGGGTCGGGTAGATGGCCACCCCGGTGCCGAACTCGGACATCTGGTCCGAGTGCCAGGCACGAAGGTTCGAGCGGACGCCGTCACCCCAGCGGCCCACTTCGTTCCACGTGTGCGACGGCATGTGGTTGATGTGGCTCGCCCCGGGGATGGCCAGGCCGAGGTGCTCCGCGCAGGCCTCGGCTTTGTCCGGCCTGGAGGTGGACTCGGTGGCATGAATGTAGAGATGACACGCCCCAGGATGTTTGATGTCCCGTTCGAGCACGCTCTCGAGCACTGCATGGAGCCGTTGCACTCTCGGGTCGTCGAGGTCACGGGTGCCGCGTCTGGGCTCCAACAGGAAGAGCGCATCGCCATAGAGCGTGGTGGCGTCGAGGTCGTCGGGGAACCGGTCTACCAGCAGGCGCATCGCCTCAGCGTAGGCTTCGTCCTGATCGCGACGCTTGTCCACCTCGAATTTCTCGACGTAGCGGACCGACAACGCGTCGATGTAGGCCCGCTCCTTCGCGTTGGCGTGCACCTCTGACAACCGTCGCGCCTGCTGCACC
>CAJWMX010000271.1 GCA_913043805.1 uncultured Acidobacteriota bacterium
CAGGAAGTCCACCGCCTCGGTGTCGAGCTGCTTCATCAACCCGAGCGCTCGTAGACGGAGTCGCCGCTGCACTTCGGCGAAGTCGTCGTCGTCCACCTTGCCCATGGCGCGGTCGAACTCAAGCTCCTTGATGGAGCGCAGCACCAGGGTCTTCTCACGCTCCACCGCCGCCCGACTGCGCGACCCGACCATCGGCGTGTCTTCTTCGAATTCGCGATCGGTCAGTGGGCGCACGGTCCGATAGACCATCAGGCCCACAAAGGCGGCTGCGGCAACCGTCAGCGTCAGCATGATCAGGACGATCACGCTCGGTGGTCGAGCCACGACGACGGCCAGCGTCGCCGCCAGCATCGCCATGGTCGCAAACAGGTGCCACGGACGGAACGAGGAGGTCACGGGCGGCGGGCTGGTCGAGGCGCCTCGGGCCGGCTCAGGGCTGCCGGTCATCGGTGGTGGTCGTTCCTGCTCAGTCGAGGTCGCGCAACTCGTCGTCGAGGCGCGCCTCCAGCTGCTCATCGAGGCCGCCGGCCCCAGCCACCACGGCGGCCGGTCCGCTCTGACGCGTCCAGCGCACCAACGCACCGCCCAGAGCCACCGCCGCGGTAATCGCGAGCAGATACGGGAAGAGCCAGGCCAGGCGGTTGAACCCCTGATCGAGCGGAGCGGCCAGCGCCTCCTGGCTGTTGTGTTTGTCGACGTAGAACTGCAGCACCTCGTCGCGGGTCATCCCCTCGGCCACGAGATTCGACAGCTCTTCACGGGTCACGGCCGCGGTGGCACAGGTGCACTCAGCCAGGATCTTCTTGCCACACCCCGCGCTGCCGCACATGCAGACCAGCGAGCGCCGCAGATCCATTTCCAGCTCGCTGGTGGCCGGGTTAACCTCCTGGAGCGCCCCCTGAAGCTGCTGGGCGACCGCGGGCACGCCGCCGGAGAGCGTCAGCGCGGCCGTCAAGAGCAGGGTGGACGCCGTCGCGGCGCCCTTGGGCACCGTCGCGCTGGAAAAGGCGAAGGCGCTCTCTGGCAACAGGGCGATACCGGTGCCGAGCGCCAGCACCGTGAAACCGAACCAGATCCAGTTCACCAAAGGGTTAACCGTGATCTGGAAGCTGGCGGCCTGGTCGGCGAACTCGTAGCCGGCGAGCACGATATACAGATCCTCGGCGACCGTGCGGTGCATGGCGACCTCGGTCGTCGGCTGGTCCTCGTGCTTGAAGAAGAACCACCGCGCCGGATACTGCTCGCCGACCGCCTCGCCGTCCCTGAAGACGGTCATGTGAGCCGTGATCGCCTGCTTGCGGTCATCGGTGTTCTGGCTCAGGCGGTCATACCGCACCGAATAGCGGCCGATCTCGTGCGTCTCGCCCGGCCGCAACAGCACCTGCGAGTCGAGCTTGTAGCCGGACCCGGCGAAACCGAGGAACATAAGCACGATCCCGACGTGGACGATGTAGCCGCCATAGCGCCGTCTCGAACGCGCCACCAGGCCGATGAGCGAGGTCATCAAGTCGGCGCCGGTCGCCTCGCGTCGCACGGCCGCGCCACGCACGAATTCCTGCGAAATCGTGCCGGCGACAAACGCGCACAGCGAGAAGCACAGGCCCGAGACCCACACGCGGAATCCGGCCGCATACAGGGCCGCTCCGGTCACCAGCGCACAGGTCACGGGCCACATGAACTGCTGGCGCAGGTTGGCGAGACTCGATTGGCGCCACGCGAGCAGCGGGCCGATGCCGGTCAGGGTCAGCAAAATCAGCCCGATCGGCAGCATCCACTTGGTGAAGAAGGGCGGTCCGACCGTGAGGCGATCTCCGGTCACCGCCTCACTTAAGGTCGGGAACATCGTCGCGAACAGGACGAAGACCGCCGAGAACAGCAGGATCCAGTTGTTCACCAGAAACGCCGCTTCGCGGGACACCCACGACTCCAGCTCGTTGCGAGCCCGCAGCAGCGGCAGTCGGTAAATGACCAGGCCGAAGCTGAACACGAGCAACACCACCATGAACACCGTGAACATGTAGGTCAAGACGGTGTCCTGGCCGAAGGCGTGCACCGACTGCACGATGCCGGAGCGGGTCATGAACGTCCCGAAGATGGTCAGGAAGAACGTCATGATGACCAGGGTCATGTTCCAGACCCTGAGCATGCTCCGCCGCTCCTGCACCATCACCGAGTGCAGAAACGCCGTGGCCGTGAACCAGGGCAGCAGGGCTGCGTTCTCGACCGGATCCCAGCCCCAGTAGCCGCCCCACCCGAGTTCCTCATAGGCCCAGATCATGCCGAGGGTGAGACCGAGGGACAGGAAGATCCAGGCGGTCATCGTCCACCGCCGCACGGCTCGGAGCCAGGAGTCGTCGAGGTGCCCCGTGATCAGCGCCGCGATACCGAACGCGAACGGAATCGTCATGCCGACGAAACCGATGTAGAGGGACGGCGGATGCACCGCCATGTAGACGTTCTGCAGCAGCGGATTCAACCCACGACCGTCGGTCGGGGTCTCGAGCAGATAGGTCGCGAACGGGTTCTTGTGGACGATCATCACGAACAGAAAGAACATCTGCACGACCGAGATGACCGCCACCACGTAGGGAATCAGCTCCCGCTGCCGTTCCCGATTCGTGTACACCGCCAGCGACCCGAAGATCGCGAGCAGCGTCACCCAGAACATGATCGACCCGTCCAAGCCGCCCCAGTATGACGTCAGCTGGTAGAACAGCGGCTGAGCCCCGTCGGAGTTCAGGTTGACGTACCGGATCGAGTAGTCCTCGGTGACGAAGGCGTGGATGATGATGGCCGAAGCCAGCAACATCAGTGCGCACACCACATACGACGCGCCGATTCCACTCTCGACGAGACGGGACGAGCGTCGGCGTGCGCCAACGACCGAGATGGCAGCGGCGTAGCTGCCGATGATGAACGCTGCGAGCAGAGTGAAGGAACCGAGGGATGCCATCGTCGTCGACCTCGAATCACGAGCCTGGCCACCCCGTCGACATACCGCCCGGGTGACCGTGGGACAGAAACGTTGCCCGCGTCTCAGCCCAGGGCGGCGGTGCCGCCGTCATCGGCGCGAGACCAGCAATTGGGGCGCTAGGACTTCGACTCGTTCGGGTCCAGGGTGGGTTCGGTTTCGTACTTCGACGGGCACTTCGCCATCACACCGTTCGGCTTGACGACGAAGCCGTGCTGGCTGAGCTGCCCCGAGATGACCACCTCCGAACCGTCCTGGAACGTGTCGGGCACGATCCCGGTGTATTCGGCATTGATCACCTGGCCGTTGCTCTCGACCTGGAAACGGTATTCGAGGGTGTTCGGCTTCCGCATCCGGGACCCTTCGACGACCCACCCATGGACTTGTAGCTTCTTTCCGTACCACTCGTCTGGGTTGGCCATCACCTCGTCCACGTGCATGTAGTACTCGGTGCCTTCGGCCAGCGTGCCCCAGAGAAGGCCCCCGAAGGCGGCCGTGAGCACCACGGTGGTGAGGATCGTCTTCACGGTCTTGGTTGGCATAAGGAGTTGAATCCCTTGGACTTGAATCTCTCAGAGGCTGACGGTGCAAGGATACCGTGCAGGACGCCAGGGGTCAATCGGTAGGGCGCGCTGCTCGGCCACCTGGTGGCGGCCGCCCCCGACACCGCGGTCGACGAGGTCTGGCTCCGGATCGCCGATGGTCGGCAGGTCGACGCTGTCGCGGACCTGGTCGCACGGACGCTGGCCGAGCGTCATGGCGGGGAGGATTTCGAGCTGATGGTGCCGCACGCATTGCTCTCGCAACGTCTCGAAGTGCAGCGCACCTTCAACGTGGTGGTGGGCAGCGTGGCCGCCCTGTCCCTCCTGGTGGGTGGCACCGGCATCATGAACATCATGCTGGCGTCGGTAATCGAACGCACGAGCGAGATCGGCCTCCGCCGGGTCGCGGGCGCCACCCGACGCCACATCACCGTGCAATTCCTCGCCGAGAGCTTGCTGATGACGCTGACCGGAGGCACGGTTGGCGTTCTTGTCGGCCTTGCCGGCGCGTGGGGCATCACCGCCTACGCCAGGTGGCCCACCACGGTCTCGACGACGGCCGTCGTCTGGGCGACCGCGGTGGCGACCGCCACCGGTGTGCTGTTCGGCTTCTACCCGGCGCGCCAGGCGGCTCGCCTCGACCCGATCGACGCCGTCCGCTACGAATAGACGTCGGGGCCGAACACCGGCAGCGGCCCCAATCCGACTACCAGTCGCGCGATCGGATCAACGAGTCGACGAGCGCGATCGGCAGACCCACGACATTGGAATAGGAACCGACGATACCGGTGACGAAGCGTGACGCCCGTCCCTGAATCGCATACGCGCCGGCCTTCCCGGCCGGCTCGCCGCTCTCGACATACCAGCCGATCTCGCCGGGGGTGAGCGATCGGAAGGTCACCTCGGTGCTCGCCACCTCGCACCGTGTCCAGTCGCCCTCGATGAGCGACACGCCGGTCAGCACCTCGTGGGTGCGTCCGGACAGCCGCTCCAGCATCGAGCTGGCGACGGCGTCACTCGCCGGCTTGCCCAGCACGTCGCCATCGACGACGACCACGGTGTCGGCGCCCAACACGAGCGCCCGCTGGTGCGCCGCCGCCACGACCCGCGCCTTCTCCTCGGCCAGCCGCGCGACGTGCGTCGACGGTGATTCGCCGGGGTGGAGCTGCTCGTCGATGTCGGCCGGCTCGACCGTGAACTGGTAACCGGCGGCGGTCAGCAGGTCGGCGCGACGCGGCGAACGCGACGCCAGGATGAGGTCGCCAGACACCGCCGGATGATACAGTAGGGCTGCACGTTCGTCCGGTCCGGCAAGGTCCTTCAACCCAAGGCGGCGAAGCCCTATTGAAGCAATGATCTCGTCCCAGGATTGTGTCGTGCCGGCGCTTCGCCGCATGCTCGAGGCGCAGCCATT
>CAJWMX010000272.1 GCA_913043805.1 uncultured Acidobacteriota bacterium
GTGGTCGTGCCTGCATCGAGCTGGGCGTGGGGGCGTCCACTCCAGGGATTAGACCCCAGCTGGATCCGTTCGGCCGTCCCCCGTCCGAATCTGCTGTAGTCTACCGACCGTGGTTGCCCCTCCCGATACCCTGGCGTCCCGTCTCGAGACTGGTGCCGTCGGTCTGGATGCGGCGGTCGAGGTTGGGGTCGGCGTGGCCCTCGCGCTCGACGCGCTGCACCGGACGGGCGCGGCAAGCGGGGCGTTGTGCCCGCAGACGGTCCGCCTCGATGGGGATGTGCCCACCTTGGCGGTTGTGGACGTCGATGGCGACGGGACGGCTCTCGCGTGTCCGAAGGTGTATCTCGCTCCCGAGCTGCAGGCCGGTGGTTGGCCTGATTCCCGTTCGGATCTCTTCGCCCTGGGGGGTCTCGTTC
This sequence comes from uncultured Acidobacteriota bacterium, assembly GCA_913043805.1. Taxonomy (GTDB): domain Bacteria; phylum Acidobacteriota; class Vicinamibacteria; order Vicinamibacterales; family UBA8438; genus UBA2994. The sequence goes on from CAJWMX010000272.1 coordinate 417, forward strand.
ACGAGATGGCGACCGGGCGGCGGCCCTTCGAGCAGACCGAAGGAGCCGATCTCGCCGCCGCGATGCGGGCGGGACGGTTCACCCGGCTCGATCAGCACGACCCGATGGCGCCGCCGTCATTGTCCCGGATCGTCGCGATTTGTCTCGCCCCGGATCCCGACGACCGGTGGCAATCGGCTCGGGACTTCGGTCGAGAACTGGGAGCGGCGGGTGCGTTCGACGAGCCTGCGCCCGAGCGACTCGAGGACGACTCGCGCGCTTCTCCCGCCACGCTGTACGGGGTGAACGGGTTGGTCGCCGGAATCGTCGTCTCCGGCGCCTGGCGAGCGTTCGGGTAGAGGCGCCGAGACGTGAGCCCATCCGACCGCGCGTCTCGTACCGACTGGCCGATCTTCGTCACGGCGGTGACGACGTTGCTCGCCATCGCCGGACCGCTGATGCTGTGGCCCGAGGTTGGCGCCGGCCAGGTCGATCGGCTCTACGAGTTCCTGACCGGGCGGCTCGGCGTGGTCTATATCGTGGCCGGCTCGGTCGTGCTGGTCTTCGTGCTCTGGCTCGCGCTGGGACGCTACGGCGACGTGGTGCTGGGGCAGCCGGGGGTGGGGCCGCGGTTCTCGACCGCCAGCTGGGTGTCGATGGTGTTCTGCGCCGGCGTCGCCACCGGCATCCTCTACTGGGGCACCGTGGAGTGGGCGCACTACTACGTCGGTCCCCCCTTCGGGGTGATGCCCCGGTCGGACGAGGCGATTGCCTGGGCCGCCACCTACGGGATGTTCCACTGGGGGCCGACCGGTTGGGCGTTCTACTGCCTGCCGACCCTGGCGATCGCCCACGCCTACTACGTGTGCCGTCAACCGCACATGCGGATCAGCAGTGCCTGCCACATGGTGCTCGGGGGCGGCACGAACGGCCTGCTCGGACGCGCCATGGACACGCTGTTCATCGTCGGCGTCCTCGGCGCGGCCGGCACGTCGCTGGGCTTTGGCACCCCGATGATCGCCGCGGGGATGGGACGGTTGTTCGGGTTGGAGCCGACCTTCGGTTTGCAGGCCGGGGTGGTGGCACTGTGCGCCGTGCTCTTCTCGGTCAGCGTCTACGTCGGACTCGAGCGTGGAATCCGGCGCCTTAGCAATCTGAACGTCGCGGTCACGAAGACCTTGCTGCTGTTCGTCCTGCTGGCCGGGCCGACGCTGTTCATCCTCGAGATGTTCGCCAATAGCCTGGGCGTGCTGGTCTACGGCTTTCTGCGGATGAACACCTGGACCGACCCGCTGGGGACCTCACGGTTCATCGAAGACTGGACGGTGTTCTACTGGGCCTGGTGGGTGGCGGTGGGGCCGTTCATGGGCATCTTCGTGGCCCGCATTTCCGAAGGGCGGACCATCAGGCAGGTGGTCCTGGGCATGCTTGGGTGGGGCAGTCTGGGCTGCGCCGTCTACTACGGCATCCTCGGAAACTACGCGCTTCACCTGCAGCTGACTGGTGTCCTCGATGTCACCAGTCTGGTGCTCGACCGGGGCGAGCCGGCCGCCATCACGGCGGTGATCGCCTCGCTGCCCGCGGGCGAGATCGTGCTGGGCGTGTTCTTGCTGGCCAGCCTGGTGTTTCTGGCCACCACGTATGACTCGGCCGCCTACGCGCTGGCGTCGAGCGCGTCAACGGGGCTGGCGCACGACGCCGAGCCCGACCGGTGGCATCGGATGTTCTGGGCATTCGCCCTGGCGCTGCTGCCGCTGGCGTTGATGCGTCTTGGCGGCCTTGACCCGATGCGCACGGCGTCGCTGCTGGCGTCGGTGCCGCTGCTTGCGGTCTTCGTCGTGATGGCGGTGTCGCTGATGCGGGCGCTGGGCCGAGCCGACTAAGACCTCACCCGGGCGAACTCCAGTCCCCGAGCGGTGCCGGCCGACAGCGTGAAGCCGATCACCGCGCCCCGGGCGCTTCGTTCGAAGACGAACTCGACCTGGCGTGGCCCCGTCCAGGCGGGAAAGCCCACTCCCCGGAATCGGTCTTCGCCGAGCGGCTCGAGTGCGAGCGCGGGCCACCGCTCGATGCGCGCCTGGAGCGCGCCGTCGACCAGCGCTAGGTGATAGCGGGCGTCGAGCTCCTCGCTGTAGAACGAGCCGTCGAAGTCGCCGGCCACCAGCTGGACCTGGGCCGCCGGCTCAGGCTCCGGTCTCGGGCGCGGCTCGCGCGGGGTGGTCGGCTCTGCCGGTTCGAGCGCGTCGGTCAGGATCAGGTCGAGCACCTGATTGGCCAGCCGACGCGGGTTCGCGTCCTCGCGGTTGCACAGCACCGCGACCGCCGCACCCTGTTCCGGTACCCGGACCAAGTGGGCCCGGAAGCCCCAGGTGCTCCCGCCGTGCGACTGGGTCGTGAGACCCCGGTAGCCCCCGAGCACCAGACCACCGCCGTATTCGGTCCGGGAGCCGTCGGCGAGCTCCCCCGGCGACAGCATGCGTGCGGTGAACTCCGGGCCACCGACCCCGTCAGCCATGAATGCCCGGCTCCAGACCAGCAGGTCTTCGACGGTCGTATAGAGCTGTCCGTCACCGGCGGTGGCAAACGGGTAGTTGTGCACCATCCGGAATCCTGCCTCGTCGGGCCCGGCGGGCGCATAGCCGGTAGCTCGGTTGGGCACCACCTGTTCGGCGTCTTCGTACAGGAAGCTCGCAGTCATGCCAAGCGGCCCGAAGATACGCGCCTCGGCGAACTGGTCGAACCGCTGGCCTGACACCCGTTCGACGATCGTGGCCGCCAGCATGTAACCGGTGTTGCTGTAGCGATAGCGCGACCCGGGCGGGTCGACCAGCGCCTGCTGGCGGGCCAGCAGCTCGACGATGTCTTGATGCCGGATCGGCGCATAGAAGTCCCTCCCGCCGAGGGCCATCAAGTTGAGGTAGTCGCGGACCCCGCTGGTGTGCTGCAGAAGATCACGGACGCGAATAGGTGATTCGTAATCCGGAAGCTCCGGAAGTTGGTCCCTGATGTCGTCGTCGAGTGAAAGCGCGCCGTCCTGGGCAAGGAGGACGGTGCTGGCGGCGGTGAACTGCTTCGTGACCGAACCGACGTCGAAGACCGTCTGTGGCGTGATCGGGATCCGGTGGTCGAGATTGGCGAGGCCGTAGCCACGCGCAAACGCCGTGGTGTCGCCGCGTCCGACTCCCAGGGCGCATCCGGGCCCGTCGTCCGTGAGCTCGGACAGGAACACCGCGTCGATCTGGTCGGACAGCGTCGGCGTGGGGTCCTCGCCGGCGCAGGCGACGGCGAAGACGGTCACGACGAGCAGGGGCGCCGCGCGCCAGGGCGTCATGGCTGCTCCAGGTCAGGGACGGTCGGCCAGGTAGGGGATGGTCTGCGGCCCTTCCGGCAGCACGCACAGCCGCGCCCCGGGGCCGGACCGAGCGAGCGCCTCGCGTGTGGCATCGGCGACGTCGGCCACCGGCGTCAGATGAGCCGAACGCACCTGGTCGTCCGACAGCCCGTCAGTGCGCAGCAGCACTTCGGCGCGCTGCTGGATCTGCGCCTGCACCTGTACCTCCCACTGGTCGTGTCGGTTGTGTCCTGGGGCGTTGATCATGTCCAGCAGGTCGGAGGCGCTCGTCCGCTGGGTGAGGATGTCGAGATACTCGCCGTGATTGGGATAGCCGTCGGCGCACTCGGCCGCGCATATGATGACGCCCTGGTTCTTCACCACCTGCGCCGCGGCCGACATGCCTTTGACCGCCTGATAGAGGTTCTGGTCGAGCGGGTACCCGCTGTTGGTGGTGACCACCACGTCGAACGGCTCGGCGCACGCCTGCATCGCCGTCCGGCGCACGACGTCGCGCACGTTCCGGTGCACCTCGAACAGTTCGCCAGCCGCCACGTAGGTGATCTGCCGCTCGCGGTTGATGGCCACGTCGACGCTGAAGTCGACGCCGACCTTCACTGCGATCCGTCGAATGCCATCGTGGATGGGGTTGCCTTCGATGATGCCCCAGCGGGCGTCCTGGTGGCGGATCATTTCGGCGTCGTGCAGCCGCATGATCGTGTCGAAGCCCGCCAGACCCGGCGCGACCATCTTCGGCCCGCCGCTGAACCCCGCGAAGAAGTGCGGCTCGACGAATCCGGTGGTGATCCGAACGTCGGCCTCCATGAAGGTGCGATTCAGCCAGACCGGGATCCGCCCATCGACCTCCCCCAGCGACACGAGCTGTGTCTGGTCGAACGCGTCGTGGATGACGATGCGGTTCTCGTCGACGATCCGCTCGCCGAGCATCTCGACCAGCTCGTCTCGCGTAGTCGCTCGATGCGTTCCACTCGCGATCATGATGCTGATCTGTTCGGTGGGCACGTGCGAGAGCGCCTCGAGCACCACCGGGACGACCGTCGCGCTGGGCATCGGCCGGGTCACGTCGCAAATCGAGATGGCGACCGTCTGGTCCGGGGTCACGAGTTCGTGGAGCGCTGCCGTGCCTGTCGGGTGGGTGATGGCCTCACGCACCGCGCCCGCCTGGTCGGGCAGGC
>CAJWMX010000273.1 GCA_913043805.1 uncultured Acidobacteriota bacterium
CGCCGGCGCAATGCAGGCCGACACTCCCCTCCCACCAGCCAGCCGACGACGCCTCGCCGTCACCTACGGCACTCATCTCCACACGGTGGTTGACGCGCTGGCGGCGGACCCCGAGTTGGCGACGCCGCTGTCGGACACCTGCCCGGTGACCCGTGGCGAGATCGTCCACGCGGTGCAGAAAGAGATGGCGGTGACGCTATCCGACGCGCTGCTGCGACGCACCGAAGCCGGGTCAGCCGGGCATCCCGGTCAGGACGCCGTGGAAGAGGCCGCCGATGTCATGGGAGCGCTACGCGCCTGGTCGCCCGATGAACGGACGACCCAGATCGGCGCGTTGAATCGCCACTACCAGCTGGACGAGTAAGGCCCTCAGTCCAGGCACGACTGTGCCCACCGTTCCAGGACCATGAAGCAGAACAGCTGGTGGGCATGGTTCTCGCGCCCCGCCAGGTGCTCCTCCATCATCCGCGTGACCAGCGCCGGCTCCAGCCAGCCACGTCGCTCGACCCGCTCGGACGCCAGGAGTTCTCGCATCAGCGGCGCCCAGTCGCTCCGGAGCCACTGCTTCATCGGGATGGAGAACCCTTCCTTGCCCCTGGTCAAGATCGAGTCCGGAAGCTGGTCTTTCAACGCCGACTTTAGAACATGCTTGCGCTGCCCCTGACGCAGCTTGAGGCTCCCCGGCATGGAGAACGCCAGTTCCATCACGTCCACGTCCAGGAATGGAGCCCGTGTTTCGAGCGAGGTCGCCATGCTCATGCGATCAACCTTCACGAGGATGTCGTCGTTCAGATACACCTGCAGGTCGGCATAGAGCTGGCGGTTGAGCAGATCGTCGGTATGCGCGCCGCGCAGGTGCCGACGGATCGGGGCATAGACGTCGCTCTGGAGCAACGCGTCCTGGAACGCCGGCGTATAGAGCCGACGCTTCAGACCGACATCGAGGAACGTCATCCACCGATAGTGCGCAATCTCGCTCGGCGCCGTGGCCAACCCCAGCGTGAATCGGCGGAGTTTGTTGACCAGCCCCTTCTTCTTCTCGCTCGGCGGCAGCAGGGCGGCCACCGAAGACAGCAACGGCAACGCCACATCCGGGACCACCAGCGCCACCTGTCGCGCCAGCGACTCCGCCTCGTACGCGTCGTAACCAGCGAACAGCTCGTCTCCGCCGTCACCAGAGAGCGCGACGGTCACATGCTCTCGCGCCACCTGGGAAACCAGATAGGTCGGAAACAGCGAGACGTCACCGAACGGCTGGTCGAAATGCGTGACCAGCCGGTCGAACAACGCCAGCAGATCCGGTTCGACCATCCCTTCGTGATGATCGGTGCCAAACCTCGTCGCCACCTCGCGCGCATAGGGCAGTTCGTTGTAACTCGCCGCCTCGAACCCCATGCTGAAGGTCTTGACCCGGTCACCCTGGCCCGCCGCCTCGACCATCAGCGAGACGATTGCGCTCGAATCGATTCCGCCGGATAGAAAGGCGCCCAGCGGCACATCGGACATCATCTGCCCAGCCACCGCCCGCCCCAGCGCGTCGCGGAGCGCCTCGGCCGCCTCGCGCTCACCCCACGGCCGCACCTCGATCGACCCGGCGTCCCAATAGCGCTCGACCCGCACCGCTCCCCGCTCATAGAGCAGGTAGTGGGCCGGCGGCAGCGCCCGGATCTCGCTGAAGATCGTGCGAGGGGTCAGCACGTACTCGTAGGTCAGGAACTGATCGAGCGCTTCGAGGTCGACCTGGCGCGAGACCTCCGGGCGTGTGAGCAACGCCTTGATCTCTGACCCGAAGAGCAGCCGCTCCGGTGTCTGCGAGTAGTAGAACGGTTTCTCGCCGGCACGATCGCGGCCGCAGAACAGTCGTCTGGCGCCCTCGTCCCACAACGCGAACGCGAACATCCCACGGAGCCGCCCGAGGATCTCGACGCCGAACGCCTCGTAGCCGTGCACGAGCACTTCAATGTCGGATCGGCTCCGAAAACGGTGTCCTCTGGCCTCGAGCTCCGACCGGAGCTCGAGATGGTTGTAGATCTCTCCGTTGGCCACCAGATGGATGGTGCCGTCCTCGTTCGAGAACGGCTGCTGTCCCCCCTCCACGTCGATGATCGAGAGCCGCCGCATCCCGAGCCCGACGCCCGGTCCCACATGGAGGCCTTCGTCGTCCGGTCCCCGATGATGGAGGGGCTGGACCATCCGCCGGAACCCGTCCTGGTCCACGGGGTGAGCCAGGTCACGTTCGACGATGCCGGCGATTCCGCACATGGTTTGGGAGAGTATCAGCGAGAACGCCCGCGACCCGCGCGCGGGCAGGCTGAAAGAATGCCCGATGGTACAATGCTCGAGAACGCCAGCGCCAGCCGCCCGGCATCCTCACACATTTCATCGATGGTTCACCTTCTCCTCGCGTCAACGGCGTCCTTCAGCCGAGTCTGCCGGTCCTCAGTGATGGCCGGTCTGGCCCTGACGGCAGCGGCCTGCGGCCCAGCGGCCGACGGCCGATCGGAAGCGGCGCCCGTCCAGCCGGCCGCCGCCCCCATCGCGCCCGAAGGGGTCGCCGCCATCACCGGGGGCCATACCCGGGCGGTCTGGATCCAGGACCAGGGCGACGGCACCGACATCCTGGGGTTCGGCAACCAGGTGACGATCGTCGGCTTCGACAGCGAAGACGGAGCGGGCGAACGTCCGGTCGTGGCCACCGCCGGCACCTTCGCCAAACCACTCTTCACGCGCAACGGGAACCGCGTCGTCTACGCCGACCGCACCGACGATGCGGTACGGGTGGTGGGGTTCGACGGCTCGAACGACCGTCGCGTGACCACCGGCTTTCCCCTGGCCACGTGGATCGACACGGAGTCCGGCGTCGAGTGGGTCTATGTCGGCACCGCCCCCCAGGGCACCGACCCCGAGTCGTACGCCGAGGTGCATCGACACCAGATTGACCAGCCGGACCAGGCCGAGTTGGTCTGGGACCGCCGGTCGGTGAGTGGCGACAGCTTCCAGGTATCACGCGACGGCCGCCTGGCCGGCGCGCTGGCACGGTGGCCCGAGGCGGGACTGCTCGAGCTGCCCAACGGGGAATGGCACCCGCTGGGTGAGGGCTGCTGGACCTCCCTCGCCGCCGACGACAGCGGACTCTTCTGGTACTTCGACGGTCAGCACCGCAACCTCACAATCGTCGACAACGACGCGGATGACCGCTGGACCGTGAACATCAACGGCGCCCCGGGGATCGACGGCTTCGAGGTCTATCATCCGCGGTGGTCGAACCATCCGCGTTTTCTGGTCATGACCGGGCCCTACACCGTGGGCGGAGGCGGTAATAAGATCCGCGGTGGCGGCCAGGGGGTGGAAATTCACCTGGGCCGATTCTCGGCGGACCATCGCCGGGTGGAAGCGTGGACTCGGATCTCGACTAACGACACCGCCGACTTCTACCCCGACGTCTGGATCTCGCCGGACGTGGTCGTGCCAGCGGGCTCGCCCCCGGCGGCCGGCGGCGGCGTGGCCGATGCGGCGACGGCCCCGCCCATCCTAGTCGAGGCGCGGGTCACCGCGTCGGTCCCCCTCCCCACGCCAGCCGACATCGCCCCGTATCGCAACGGTCTACTCGTGCTCGAGTATGACGTCGTCGAGGTGGTCGAGGGCACCTACGCGGAGGACACCGTGCTCGCCGCGCACTGGGTCATCGCCGAGGGCGAGACGCTCGATGACGCCCGCCGGCCTGCGGGCACGACGCTCCGGCTCCGCCTCCAGCCCTACGCCGCGCACCCCGAACTCGAGGGAGAGCGGCTGGTCATGGACACCGACCGCTTCGATCTCCCGCTGCTCTACGACGTCGAGTCGGACCCCCGCTGATGCCCGGTCGACCCGGCCACCCGGCTCTGCGCCGTACGACCGCGATCGCCGGGATATCGGCAGCCCTCATCAGCCTCGGCGCGTGCGGCGGGGGCCACACGCTCGACGAGCTGCTCCCTCCGTTTCGCGCCGAGCTCGCCCGGCTGGCCGAGGGCTCGGCCCAGCAACCGGGTGCGTCGATCGAGGGCGTCGACGGGTGGCGCTTTCATGGCGAGGAGCTGGCGGCGGCCAGCGCCCCCCTCGACGCGCCGGAGACGGCAACGCGCACGATTCTCGACGTAAAGCGGCAACTCGACGCCGTCGGTGTCGAGCTACTGCTCGTACCGATTCCGTCCAAGCCAATCGTCTTCCCGGAGAAGATCTCGGCCGAGCTCGAGGTGCCTATTCCAGTCCCTCGATTCGACCCGGAGCTTCAGGCGTTGTATGAGACGCTGCGTCAGGCTGGCGTCGACGTGCTGGACCTGACCGAGGAGTTCATCCGAGAGCGGTTTCACCCGGAGGGTCCCCTCTTCTGCCGGACCGATCGGCAGTGGTCCGGCACCGGTTGCACGGTGGCCGCCGCCGAGATCGGCGCCTGGGTGCGGGAACGCGAGTGGTTCGACGAGCTGTCGACCGAGGCCTTTGGCGCCGCCTGGTACAGCACGGCGTTCAACGGCAATCTCGCGGACCCAGCCGGGACCGAGCGCGAGGAGCTGCGTCTACGGGGGATCGTCCGAGACACGGCCGAGGGACGCGTGGCTCCCGAGCCGGACCTGGCCAGCCCCATCGTGCTGCTAGGAGACGAACGCTCCCTCGTCTTCCACACCGATACCGGCATCGACATCCGCGGAGCGGGGCTGCCCGAGCAACTCGCCTTCGAGCTGGGCACGCCGGTGGATCTTGTCGCGGAACCCGGAGATACCGGCTCGTCCCGGGGGCGGGAACGCCTCGCGCGACGCGCGCGGACCGAGGGGGGGTTTTGGGCGGCCAAACGACTAGTGATCTGGTGCTTCGCGTCCGCCGCCCTTGCCGACGATCAGGGATGGGTGCCGACGCGGCTCGTGCCGGAGGGCTAGGAATCATCCCGG
>CAJWMX010000274.1 GCA_913043805.1 uncultured Acidobacteriota bacterium
GGAAGAACTGCGCCCAGCAGTGCCTTGCGTCGCCATCCCAGCGACCGCACCGTGACGCGCCTCCGCACTCGTTCTGTCGACAAGGTCGGCCCACGCTATCCCATCGGTCTGACCCGTTCAACCGGACGGCTCCCAGAGGCCTCGAGTCGAGGCGGTATACTGCCGCCCATGCAACTACTTCGGACCCGTCCTCGGCTCTTTCTCGCCCTGGCCGCCAGCGCACTCGTCACCGCCCTCCTGACCCTCGGCGAACCGATCTCGGCGTGGCAGAGCAACTTCATGGGCGGCGCCCCCACCAGGGGCGATGACGAAAACCTCGGCGCCATCAAGCTGCGGTTCCCGGCCGGCGTGCGGTCGAACTGGCATACCCACGAGTGGGGGCAGCTGCTGATGGTCGAGGAAGGCAAGGCGCTGACCCAGGTGCGGGGCGAGCCGATCTACGAGATGCACCCGGGCGAGCCCTGGTGGACCGGACCGGACGTCGAGCACTGGCACGGTGCGGCCCACGACGAGCACGTGCTCCAGATCACCGTCTACGAGGGCGGCGTCAACTGGATGGACCCGGTCACCAACGAGGAGTACCGGGCGCCTTCCACGCGACGCTAGGCCGAGCGTTCGGGTGGGACCACTACACGGCATCCGCATCATCGAGCTGGCCGGGATCGGTCCGTGCCCGATGGCCGCCATGCTCCTCGCCGAGCTGGGCGCCGACGTCCTCCGCGTGGACCGGCTCGCTCCGTCCGGACTGGGACTCGGCACACCCGACCAGCACGCGTACCTTCATCGCAGCCGCCGATCAGCCGCCGTCGACCTTAAGCATCCGGACGGTCGGGCGCTCGTGCTGCGCCTCTGCCGCGACGCGGATGCCCTGATCGAGGGCTTCCGCCCCGGAGTGACCGAACGCCTCGGCCTGGGCCCTGACGAGTGTCACGCGGTCAACCCGCGGCTGGTATACGGACGGGTCACCGGGTGGGGCCAGAACGGACCGCTGGCCACCGCGGCGGGCCATGACCTCAACTACATCGCGCTCACCGGCGCGCTCCATGCGATCGGAACCGAGGACCGACCGATCCCGCCGCTCAACCTGGTGGGCGATTTTGGCGGTGGGGCACTCTATCTGGCGTTGGGAGTGACAGCGGCTCTGGTCGAGGCGCGCACGTCCGGCCAGGGGCAGGTCGTCGACGCGGCGATGGTCGACGGCGCGGCCTCACTGATGACCGGACTCTACGGATTCCGGGCGGCGGGCATGATGGACGACCAGCGACGGCACAACGCGCTGGACGGAGGTGCCCACTTCTACGACGTCTACGAAACGAGCGACGGCAAGCACATCGCGCTGGCCCCGATCGAGCCGCGCTTCTACGAGACCATGCTCGATCGCCTCGGTCTGACCGCCGAAGAACTGCCGCGATCGACGCAGCCCGACGACTGGCCGGCGCTCAAGGCGCGACTGGCCGCGCTGATCAAGACCCGCACGCGAGACGACTGGGTGGAACGACTGGAAGGCACCGACGCCTGTTTCGCACCGGTGCTGAGCATGGCCGAGGCGCCCGAGCACCCGCACCTCACTGCACGTGAGACGTTCGTGCAGCGAGACGGACGGTGGCAACCGAACGCCGCCCCCCGCTTCAGCCGGACCCCGAGCACCATCCGTGGCGCGCCGGCGGCGCCCGGCGACCACACGCGCGATGCGCTCGATGACTGGGGACTCTCGCCGGAGGAGATCACGGCGCTCCTCGAGGCCGGCGTCGTCGCCCAGCGAGACCGTCAGGGCAGCGCGTAGGCGACGAGCGCGTCGTTCGCCGCCACGGCGACATACTGCTTGCCGCCGACGGCATAGGTCATCGGGTTCGCGTTGCCGAACCCGGGCAGCTCCTCGGTCCACACCTCACGCCCGGTCGCGGTCTCGAAGGCACGCAACCGGTTATCGTCGGTTCCGGCCACGAACGCGAGTCCGCCGGCGGTCGTGATGGCTCCGGCGCGTATCAGCCGCCCCGTGGCCTGCTTCCCTTCTGGGAGCGTATCGGTCACCCCCAGCGTTTCCTGCCACGCGATGTCCCCGGTCGCCGCGTCCACCGCGGTCAGCCGCCCCCAGGGTGGGGCCTGACACGGTAGCGTGGTGTCATCGAGTCGCACGGTGAAGCTCCCGGGTCGCATCGTGCCGCGCCGGTACGGCAGCGGGTGATCGTCGGGCGCATCCTCGACAAAGCCGAGCGCGCCCATGTCTTGGGTCGTCACGAGGAGATAGCCGGTCTCGCGGTCCACCGTGACCCCGCCCCAATTGGCGCCACCCACTTGCCCCGGGAAAGACAGCGTCGTGCGCAGGGGCGCGCCCGCGGCCCGATAGACCCAGGGCGTGAACGGTCCGGCGTTGAAGATCTCACCGAGCGAGTCCACCAGTTCCTCACACGCCGCCGCGTGCTCGGCCGACGTGGTCTCCGCGGTGACGAGGTCCGCGGCGCCGTAGGTCAGTCGAGACAGACCGGTGGGTCGGACCGGCACCGGCTGGGTGGCTGCCGTCTGTTCACCTGGAACGTCACTCGCGGCCACGTCTATGTCCTCGACCCCGTAGATCGGTTCGCCTGTCTCGCGGTTGAGGATGTACAGGTAGCCCGACTTGGTGGTGACGCCCAGGGCCGGGACGTCGCCGATATCGAACAACGCGGGTGGCGCGGGCGGATCGGCATCCCAGAGGTCGTGTCTGATGGTCTGGAAGTGCCAGCGATACGCGCCAGTCTCTGAGTCGACCGCCACGACCGAGTTGCCGTAGAGGTTGTCGCCAGGTCGGTCGCCGCCGTAGTCGCCAGGAATTGGCGACGCCAGCGGGAGATAGACCAGCCCCCGCACCTCGTCCATCGAGAAATAGAAGGGCCAGGCATTCGCGCCGAGCCGGTCCTGCCAGCTGTCGCCCTCCCAGGTCTCGTGACCGGGCTCGCCCGGTTGGGCGACCGAGGAGAACTCCCACAGCTTCTCCCCGGAGCGGGCGTCGTAGGCCCGAGCATTGCCGACGCCGCCAATGCTCCCTGGCGGGGTATTGGCCCCGACCACGACCACGTTCCCCGCCACCATCGGCACCGAGTTGTAAGGCACACCAAGCTCGACCGCACCAGCGTCACCGAACGCCTCGACCGCGGTCCCGGTCGCAGCATCGACGGCGCGCAGATGCAGCCCCGTCGTGAAGATGATGCGGGGCGCGAGACCGTCGGCGCCGGACCAGTACGACACCCCTCGACGGGACGGACGCGCTCCCTCCACCGCGTGTCGCCACAGCTCTTCGCCGGTGGCCGGGTCGAGCGCGACCACCCGGTCGGCGGCGGTGCCATAGAGCACTCCGTCGACCACGATCGGCGTCATCTGCGAGTTCGGGCCGCGCGCCTCCGGATCGACCGGGGTCAACAAGTGGCTCCAGGCCGGGCTCAGCGTGGACACGTTGTCGGCCGTGATCTCTCCCAGCGGTGAATACCCGGTGGCCGCCAGGTCGTAGCGATACATCGGCCAGTCGCCACTGACGGCGGCTGCCGGCGAGGCAGCCTCGTCCCCTGTCGCGTCGCCAGGAGTGGGCGCGCCGCAGCCTGCGAGCCAAAGGCACGAGAGGGCGGCGATGAACCGGCCGCCAGAGTAGGTGTGCGCACGTGTCACGGAGAACCTCCCCTTGAATGTCCCGTAGACGCTATCATGAGCAAGTCCCCCGGCAACCGCGGTGGTCTTCTCCTCATACATCTTCGTCTTCGTCTTCCTGCCGCTCACGCTGGCCGCCTACTATCTCGCGCCACAGCGGCTACGCCACCTCCTGCTGGCGTCGCTGAGCTACGTCTTCTACGGCTGGTGGAACCCGGCCTTCGTGCTGCTGATGCTGTTCAGCACGCTGGTCGACTACGGCTGTGGGCTAGTCGTAGGGGAGGAGGGACCACGCACTCGTCGGCACCGGATCGCGCTGACCGTCTCCATTGTCACGAACCTCGGCCTCCTGGGATTCTTCAAGTACTTCAACTTCGGCCTGGAGAACTACAACGCGCTGGTGACGGCGCTCGGCGCCGACCACCTGCAGTGGGACACCTTCTTTCGCGTCACCCTGCCGCTCGGCATCAGCTTCTACACCTTCCAGTCGATGAGCTACACCATCGACATCTATCGCGGTCAGGCGCGCCCGCTCTCGAACATCATCGACTTCGCCTGCTACGTGGCGCTGTTCCCACAGCTGGTCGCCGGTCCGATCGTCCGGTTCCGTGAGGTGTCCGACCAGCTCCGGAGCCGGGAGCACACCTGGGCCAAATTCGCCCGGGGTGTGTCGTTCATCGCGTGCGGCATGGCGAAGAAGGTGATGCTGGCGAACCCGGCAGGGAAGGTCGCCGACACCTGCTTCGACGCCGGCGCGCTGCACGTCGTCGACGCCTGGTATGGCCTGGTGGCGTATGCCTTCCAGATCTACTTCGACTTCAGCGGCTACAGCGACATGGCGATCGGGCTCGGCCTGATGCTGGGCTTCGTGTTCCCGAAGAACTTCGACTCGCCGTATCGCGCCCGGTCAATTACCGAGTTCTGGCGACGGTGGCACCTGTCGCTCTCATTCTTCCTGCGGGACTACCTCTATCTGCCGCTGGGCGGAAATCGCAAGGGCCGGCTGCGCACCTACGTGAACCTGATGACCGTGATGCTGCTGGGCGGCCTGTGGCACGGCGCCTCGTGGAACTTCGTCATCTGGGGCGGCATCCACGGCGCCATGCTGACGTTCGAACGGAGCCGCGGCAAGACCAGCCTCTACCGCCGCCTGCCCGCCACCGCCGCCACCGCGATGACCTTCGGGATCGTGTGTGTGGCGTGGGTCTTCTTCCGGGCGCCGACACTCGACGCGGCGCTCGGCTACCTGGCCGCGCTCGTCGGCATGGCACCGACGCCGCCGAAG
>CAJWMX010000275.1 GCA_913043805.1 uncultured Acidobacteriota bacterium
CGCTCGACGAAGAGAACGCCATCCAGGTCGACAAACGGCCCGGGTTCGATAACGAGGTCGACCTCACGCTGGAGGTGGCCGAGGCCAACATGAACCAGTTGACCTTCGGCGCCGGAGCGTCGCAGTTCGACGGGTTCTTCCTGCAGCTGTCGTTCCAGACCACCAACTTCCTGGGGCGAGGCGAGTCGCTCACGCTGTCGGCCCAGACCGGCGAGCGGATCAAGAACTACAACGTCGGCTTCACGGAGCCCTTCCTGTTCGGCAAGCCGATCACCGGTGGGTTCAACGTCTATCGCCGAGACATCCGCTTCATCAATCAGTTCACCCAGAGTTCGATCGGCGCGACCACCTCGGTCGGCTTACGCGTCGGCAACTGGTCGCAGATGTTCATGGCCTACTCCTATGAGGAGACCAAGGTCACCGAGCTCAACCCTCTCTTCCAGGACCCGAGGCTGCTCCGGTTCAATCCGTTCCTGCAGGACGCTCTGCTGATTGGCCAGGGTGGGGCCCGGACGATCAGCTCGGTGACCCCGAGTTTTGTGCTGAACACCGTCGACCACCCGATCTTCCCGTCCACCGGTAAGAGCTATCGGACGGCGATCGAGATGGCCGGTCTCGGAGGCAACACGAAGTTCTTGAAGCCCACGGCCGAGATGACGATGTACTTCCGTCAGACCCGCCGGCTGTCGTTCGGTTTCAGGGCACGTGGCGAATACATCTGGCCCTATGGAGACACCCAGACGCTGCCGATCTTCGAATTGTTGACCCTGGGCGGCGAGTTCTCCCTCCGCGGCTTCGACATCCGGAGCGTGGGGCCGAGCGATCCGGCGACCGGATTGGTCATCGGTGGAAACAAGAGCCTGCTCTTCAACGCCGAGTATCTGATCTCGATCGCCGACCCCGTCCGGATCATCTTTTTCTACGACACTGGACAGGTGGCCAACTTCGGGGATTCGTTCGCGCCCGAAGGCTTCCGCACGTCGACCGGGGCGGAGCTCAGGTTCTTCATGCCGGTGTTGAATGTGCCCTTCCGGCTCATCTATGCCTGGAACCCGCAGCGTCAGGGCGTCCTGAACGACCGGTTCGGGCCACAGGAAGCTACCGTCTTCAAGTTCGCCGTAGGCACCACCTTCTAGGTTTCCTGGCGAGACTTCCGTCTAGCGGCGTTGCGGCCTCAGTCACAGGCACCCGGCCTGCTTCTTCGGCCGCGCCTTGTTACACGAAGGCCTCGCCAGGAAACCGACGGCGGTGCGGTTGTTTCGGCTGCTTCGCCTGGAACCCCGTATCGATTGGGTAGTCCCGGGTCATGGGAAGTTGGTATCCTAAGGGGTGGTACGGCTTGTGCGCGGGACCCCCTGGGCCGCGAGCCGCGTCTGACCGATAAGGATTTAGAGCATAGAACCACGAACAGTTGCTCGGGCAACTGACGAGTAGAGGGTTATCTGATGAGATTGTTGAGTGTGGTTGCGACGATGATGGTCGCCTTGGTCATGCTGGCGCCGGCCGTCGGAGCCGAGCAGCCGCCGGCTCAGCCCGCGGCCCCGGCGACTCAGCCGCCCGCGACTCCGGCCCCGGCCGCTCCCGCGCCGGCCGCCCGGTTGCCGTTCCCGACCGACGCCAAGGCCGCCTATCTGGATCTCCAGCGGGTGGCCAACGAGTCGAGCGAGGGGCAGGCAGCCAACCAGCAGGTCCAGACGCTGAGCGAGCAGAAGATCGCCGAGATCGAGGCGCGACAGCAGGAGTTGGCCGCGAGCCAGCAGAAGCTCGAGCAGAACGCCACCGTCATGAGCGCCGAGGCGCAGCTGCAGCTGCAGCGGGAGATCGAGCGGCTGAATGTCGACATCCAGCGGATGACGCAGGACGCCGAGGGCGAGGTCGGCCAGCTCCAGCAGCAGTTGCAGCTGGCGTTCCAGCAGCGCCTGATCCCTGCGATCGACCGCGTGGCCGCGGCCAAGGGGCTGCAGTTCATCTTCAGCGCGGGCGAGGGCGGTCTGATCTGGGCGAATCCGGCGCTCGACATTACGATGGACGTGGTCGACGAGCTGAACAACAGCGCGCCGCCAGCCCAGTAGCGTCGCACTGCTCACTCGGGCGTCCGCCCGGCGGGTCCCCGTCGGTGGACGCCGGGCCGGCGACCCCGGTAGACTGAGCGCGCGTATCCGCGCCGCGTCACCACTTGTCGCCGCGCCCGCTGGTACCCAGACCAACATCGTGCTTCTCGACGCCACGGAACGTCTCGACCGCCACTGCTACCGGTATCCAGCACCGCTGGTGGACGGCATTCTCGAATCCACTCCCGGCGAGCGGCTGCTCGCGGTCAAGAACGTCACGGTCAACGAGGAGTTCTTCCAGGGGCATTTCCCTGGTACGCCGCTCATGCCGGGCGTGCTCACCATCGAGGCGATGGCCCAGGCGGCCAGCCTGCTGCTCCTCGATGACGATACCCAGCTGTCAGGTCGCCGTACGGTCCTGCGTGGCGTACGGAACGCTCGTTTCCGCCGGCAGGTCGTGCCTGGCGACCGGTTGGTGCTGGACGTCGCGGTGCGCCGTCGGCGGCGTCAGCTGGCCGCCGTGACGGCGGTGGCTCGCGTCGAGGACCAGGTGGTGGCCGAAGCGGAGCTGCTCGTCGGTCTCCTGCTCGACGAGCCGCGAATCGACTCCACCGCCCACGTCGCGCCTGGCGCCGAGATTGGGGAGGGGTCGGTGATCGGGCCCAACGCCGTCATCGGCCCGCACGTCAAGCTCGGACGCGAGTGTCGTATTGGCGCCTCGGCCGTGATCGATGGCTGGACCGAGATTGGTGACGAGACCCAGGTGTTTCCCAGCGCGTCGATCGGGCTCATTCCCCAGGACACGAAGTTCAAGGGCGAGCGCACGACGCTGGTGATCGGACGCCGCAACGTCTTCCGGGAGTTCGTCACGGTCAATCGGGGCACGAAGGTCGGTGGCGGACTGACCCGGATCGGAGACGACAACCTCTTCATGGCCTACGTCCACGTTGCGCACGACTGTACCGTGGGCAACAAGACCATCTTTGGCCCCGGCGCTACGCTGGGCGGGCACGTGGCCGTGGAAGATCAGGCCAACATCGGCGCGTTCTCCGGCGTGCATCAGTTCTGTCGCGTCGGGCGGCAGGCGTTCATCGGCGGCTACTCGGTGGTGACCCTCGATGCGATGCCCTATGCGCGTAGCGTGGGCAACCGCGCCCGTATCTACGGCCTGAACACCATCGGACTCAAGCGCCAGGGGATGCCGCCTGAAACGATCGCCGACCTCAAGCGGGCGTTTCGCTATCTGCTGCGTTCGAAGCTCAACACCACGCAAGCGATTCGACAGATCGAGCAGGACGAGACACTCCGCTGTCGCGAGGTCGACTACCTGGTCGAGTTCATCCGGAGCTCGCGGCGTGGGGTCAATCTGCGTCGGCCTCCGAAGCGGCTCGAGGCCATGGTCTCCGACGAGTAACACCATCGTGTTCCCGACGCGCCCGCCTGACTCGCGGGTTGACGCCTGCGGGGATCCACATCGATGACCGCGAACCGTGCCCCCCGGATGGCAGTGGTGGGTGTCGGGCATTTCGGCCGACATCACGCCCGTATTCTGTCCGAGCTCGACGACGTGCGGCTTGAGGCGGTGGTGGATATCGCCGGGGACCGTGCCGCCGAGGTGGCGGCGGAGTGCGGCACCGCCGCTCTCGACACGGTCGAGGCGCTGGCCGGCCGGGTCGATGCCGTTACCATCGCGGTGCCGACCGAAGTCCATGCGGCTGTGGCGACGCCGCTGCTGACCCGGGGCGTGTCGGTGCTGGTCGAGAAGCCGATGGCTCGCTCGCTCGAGGAGGCGGACGCGATGCTGAGCGCCGCGGCCGGGAGCGGCGCGATTCTGGCAGTCGGGCACACCGAGCGTTTTAATCCGGCGGTTGCAGCGGCGCTGCCGCTGGTGCGGTCGCCGCGGTTCATCGAAGTGCATAGGATCGGGGCGTTCCCGTCCCGCAGTCTCGATATCGATGTGGTCTTCGACCTGATGATTCACGACCTCGATATCATCGCGACGGCGGTCGACAGCCCGCTCGATTCGGTCGAGGCCGTTGGAGTGCCCGTCCTCAGTGATCGGGTGGACATCGCCAATGCTCGATTGCGATTCGAGACCGGCTGCATCGCGAACCTCACGGCGAGCCGCATTAGTCGTGACCGGGTCCGGAAGCTGCGCTTCTTCCAGCAGGACGCCTACATCTCCATTGACTGCTCGGAGCAGCGGGTCGAAGGCTGGCGGGTGACGCCGGGCGGCGAGCAGGGCCCCGCGATCGAAGGGGGCAAATTGACGGTCGAGGCTGGCGAGCCGCTGGTCAAGGAACTGAGTGACTTCGTGGCCGGAGTACGAACCGGGCAGCCGAGTCGTGTAGACGGTCACGCGGGGCGCCGGGCCCTTGCCTTGGCCCAGCGGGTGGCCGAAGCGATGGCCGCGGAGCGGGACCGGACGGCGCCGCTCGTGACCAACGAGGATGGGCATGAGTGATGAGCTGAGCGCGGTCGGGCAGAAGCTGGCCGATGGCGCCGCGTTCGATCGTGACGACCATCGGCGCCTGGCGACGGCGACCGATCTGATCGGTCTGGGTATGCTGGCCGACGAGGTGCGGCGGCGCCGTCATGGCGGTCGCGCCACCTACGTGCAGGTGGCCAGGGTGGCCTGGGACGGGGCCGTCGGCGAGACTCCAGAGGCTGGAGAGATTCGGTTGGTCGGCGACACCCCTGGTCCGGAGCCGCTGATCCAGGCCGTGTCGGTGGCCTCGGCGGCAGCAGCGGGCACTCCGGTGACCGGCGGCGATGTGATGGCGGTGTATCGTGCCTGCGATGGGCAACTCGATGCGGTGAAGGAACTGCTCGAGGCCGCGGCTCAGGCG
>CAJWMX010000276.1 GCA_913043805.1 uncultured Acidobacteriota bacterium
ATCTGCTCCGGAACGTGATCGCCGATCTCAAAGGGGAGATTCAGCGGGTCGTCGTGAACGACCTCAAGGACAACACCTTCTACGCGCAGTTGCACCTGCGGGTGGACGACGCCGACGTGATCATCGACGCCCGTCCCAGCGACGCAATCGCGCTCGCCCTGCGCACCCGGGCCCCCATCTTCGCCGAAGACCACGTCATCGCCAACGCGAAGTCGGTGGATATAACGGCCGACAAGGGCGACTCCGAGCGACTCCAACAGTGGCTCGAAAATCTCGACCCCGACGAACTCGGAGAATACAAGATGTAGCCCCCGGCGGGGCCCTCCGCAAGCTCGCCCCTTGCAGTCACTCGTGCCACCGTCTTAGAATGTCAACGTCCGTCCAACCTCGCATCCGGAGAGTCGCCCACCCGTGTCGTTCAAGATGATCGTCGCGATCACCAACCAGAAGGGTGGAGTGGGCAAGACCACGACGGCCATCAATCTGGCGGCCGCCCTCGCAGTCCGAGGAAAACCAACCCTGCTGATAGACCTGGACCCCCAGGGCAACAGCACGCTGTCCTTCGTCGAGCGAGACCAGATCACGGCCTCGGTCTACGACGCGTTCGCCGACCCGGCCTGCTCGCTAGAAGACATCATCGTGCCGGCCGCACAGCAAGACAATCTGTCCGTCGTGCCGGCCCTAATCTCTCTGGCCAAGCTTGAGGCCCGACTCGTGGGCGAGCTCGACGCGCACTTTCGCCTCAAGGATCTGCTTGCCCCGCTCGCCGAAAAGTTTCCCTACGTCGTCATCGACTGTCCGCCCACGCTAGGCCTCTTGACAGTCAATGCCCTGGTCGCCGCAAGCCACCTCCTGATCCCGATTCAGTCATCCTATTTCGCGCTCGAAGGAACCGACGACCTCCTCGAGACCATCGAAAAGGTCAGGAGCCGCGCCAACCCTGGACTCGACATCATCGGCGTGCTGATCACGATGCACGACAAGCGCACGTCGCTCGGCAAGGACATCCAGAACCAGATCAACAAGGTGTTCGGCTCGAAGGTGTTCAAGACCATCATCTCGAAGAACGTCAGGCTGGAGGAGAGTCCCGCCTACCGGGAATCAATCTTCTCGTTCGCGCCAGACTCGAAGGGCGCGTCCGACTACTACAGCCTGTGCGAAGAGGTCATGGACCGTGCGTAGGAAGGGGAGTAGACACCATGGCTAGGCGCGGACTGCCCCAATCGGTGACCATGCGCCACGACGAGCACTACGTCGAGGCGCTGGCTGCATCTTCCGGGACGCCCATTGGACGAATGGTGCCGATCGACCAGGTCGATCCCAACCCGGACCAGCCCCGGCAGGTCCTGGGCGACCTCTCGGAACTGATGGCCTCGATCGCCGAGAAGGGCATCATCGAGCCGCTCATCGTCCGACAGCGCCGCGGCCGTTTTCAGATCGTGGCGGGCGAGCGCCGCTACCAGGCGGCAGCCCAGGTTGGCATCACCGAGGTGCCGGTCGTCATTCGCGACGTGGACGACGCCGAGTTGTTCGAGATCGCGCTTATCGAAAACCTCCAACGTAAAGACCTGAGCCCGTTCGAAGAGGCCGAAGCTCTCAGCACCCTGGTCAAGGAGCACGGCCTCAAGCACGAGGATCTTGCGCGAAGACTAGGGAAGTCTCGCACCTCGGTCACCGAGTCACTCAGCCTCCATTCGATGCCCGGCGAGGTCCGAGAGCTTTGTCGGCTGGCCGACATTAGCTCCAAGTCTCTGCTTCTGCAGGTAGTTAGACAGGGTAATAAAGAGAAAATGGTTGCCCTGGTCGAGCAACTGACCCGAGGCGGTGGCGCCGCCACCCGCGAGCAGGCCAGGGCCGCCGCCAAGCCCAAGGCCGGCCGCCCCCGGGCCTATACGTTCAAGTATGCGACCCCGAACAAGAGCTTCAATCTGAGCCTCAAGTTCAAGAAGTCGCGCGTGGACCGAGACGAGATCATCCACGCCCTCACCGAGATCATCGAGGAACTGAAGCAGGCCTGATCGAGCCTGGAGTCCCGACCCGCCCTCGGGCGGCCGCAACAGCCGGGCGCTTTCGAGTTCCCCCAGCTTGCAATGCAACCGCGCCCTATCATTAGGGGGGGGGCGAGGCCACAGACTTGATTCTGTTGTAAGTTAACATAACACTCCTTATTGGACCCAATAAATGCGGTGGTTGGTGGAACGCCGAGAGCGAAACTTTTTGGATCCAATACAAGGGCTCCTCTGGCGGTTCGTCGGCACCTCGCGCCCCCCCCCAGCCTCCGACAATCCGAGCGCGTGGGCACGCTCGAAGCGGTGACGACCACGGCGCATGTGCAGCCTCCGCGATCGCTCTAGGTCAGCCGACAAGAAGAGCGAGCCAAGCTGCCTTCGGCACTCGCTGGAGCTCGGCTCGCGCGGAACTGACGCGAGAGAGAACCCCGGGGGAGTTCCGGGTGCCCGGACACGCTCGCTTCTTCCCCACCGACCACTCCCCTCCGCGTCCCAAGCCCAAAGCCGGCAGCCATCGATCGCCTGAAGTCCGAAGCCTGGCAGTCCTTCCAGACTCGCAGGACTGCCCAAGCCCTGAGATGTTAGAATCCCCCCTAGCGCATGCTCCGCACCCTCGACCGGTACGTAATGAGAGAGGCCCTGCCCATGGTCTTTCTCGTGCTTCTCGTCCTAACCTTCGTTCTCCTGATTCCGCCGTTGATGCAGGTTGCCCAGAACCTGCTGGCCAAGGGTGTCGACGCCTGGACCGTGGCCGAGCTGCTCGTCATGCTCATCCCCCAGGGACTCGGCGTGACGATCCCGATGGCCGTCCTGGTGGGCCTGCTGATGGGGCTGGGACGAATGTCCAGTGACCGGGAGACGGTCGCCCTCCAGGCCTGCGGCGTCAGCATCTACCGCATGCTCCGACCGGTGGCTGCGCTGGGCCTGGTCGCGACCCTGGCCACCGCCTGGGTGGTGCACGTCGCGCTGCCGGAGGCGAACCAGCGCTATCGCAAGATCGTCTATGAGCGGCTCGCCTCACGGGCGGCCGACGAGATCAAACCGCGCGTCTTCTATCAGGGGTTCCCCGGCGTCATCCTCTATATCTGGGACATCGACCAGACCACCAACGAATGGACGAACGTGTTCATGGCCGACAGCCGTGACGCGGACCAGCCGCTCGTCTATCTGGCCGAGGAAGGCCGCGTCATCCTGGACCAGGAGCGACGGCTGGTCGATATCGTGCTCAACCGGGCCACGGGGCACAGCGTGTCCCAGGATGACCCGACCGTGTACGACGTCAGCTACAACGAAGAGCTCGTCCTCAAGCTCGATCCAGAGACCATCTTCCCGGCCGGCGGGCCCGACATCGGCTATCGCGAGATGACGATGGCGCAGCTGCAGGCCGAGGTGGACAAGCTCGTCGAACAGGGGGTGTCGGCCCACAACCCCATCATGGAGATCCACCAGAAGTTCTCGCTGCCGGTGGCCTGTCTGGTGTTCGGCCTGCTGGCGCTCGGACTCGGGGTCACCAGCCGCAAGGACGGCAAGCTGGCCAGCTTCGCGATCGGCATCGGTGTCATCTTCGCCTACTACATCCTCATGTATGGTGCCCGCGCCATGGCGAAGGGGGCGCTGGTGTCGCCCCATTTAGCCATGTGGGTCCCCGACATCGTGCTGGGGTTCGCGGGAGTCGGGCTGCTGGTCTGGCGATCGCATTCCGCCGAGCGCCGCATCAGCCTGGTTCCCAGGCTGTTCAAGGGGACGCCGAGCGAACCTGACTCGGATCCCGACGAGCCCGCGTCAGCCCATGATGGGGCCGCGGCGTGGCCACCGGCAACGTCACCGACAGGCGCGCCACGGAGCGGCATGGCCGCGAGCTGGTCGCCGGGGGGCGTGCTGAGCCTGCTCGATCGCTACGTCGGCCGGCAGTATCTGAAGATCGTGGCCCTCTCGTTCGTGGGCTTGCTGGGCATCTTCTATATTTCGACCTTCATCGACCTGTCGGACAAGCTCTTCAAGGGCGAGACCACGCTGACGCAGCTGGGCGAGTATTTCTACTACGCCACGCCGCAGTTCATGTACTTCGTCCTGCCTATCTCGGCGTTGGTCGCCACGCTCATCACCATCGGCGTGCTGACCAAGAGCAGCGAGCTCACGGTAATGAAGGCGTGCGGCATCAGCCTCTACCGGGCGGCCCTGCCGTTGATCCTGTTTTCCTTGACCTGGAGCAGCGTGCTCTTCGCGATGGAAGAGAGCTTCCTGGCCGACGCCAACCGGCGCGCCGAAGCCTTGCTACACGTCATTCGGGGCGGCTCGCCCCAGACCTTCGACGTGCTGAACAGAAAGTGGGTGGTCAGCCCTGATGGCGACATCTACAACTACGTGCACTTCGATCCCAGCGTCGAGGAGCTGCATTCGGTCACCGTCTACGATTTCGCTGACGACCGGTGGCGGCTCGAGGGCAGGAGCTTCGCGGTAAAGGCGGACTATCGCGACGGGTGGGAAGCCAGCGAGCTCTGGACCCGAGCGTTCGACGGCGATGGAGACAGCGCGCAGGCGGGTGCGTTCGACCGCTCCGACACCGGCACACTTGGCATCGAGCCGCCAGCCTACTTCTCCACCGAGCAGCCAGACGCACAGCGGATGAGCTACAAGGAGTTGGGCAGCTACATCGGGGCGCTGGAGGCGAGCGGCGTCGACGTGGTGAAGCTGAAGGTCGACCTCGAACGCAAGCTCTCCTTCCCCTTCGTCACCCTGATTCTGACCCTCATTGCGGTGCCGTTCGCGGTGACGACCGGCCGACACGGCGCGCTCTACGGCGTCGGGATCGGGATTACGCTGGCTATCAGCTACTGGGTCGTGATCAGCGTGTTTGCCGCCATCGGCAGCGCCGGCCT
>CAJWMX010000277.1 GCA_913043805.1 uncultured Acidobacteriota bacterium
GCGGAGCAAGCTCCCCGAAGCGAACCGCGTCGCCGTCGGCGCCGCCAGTGCCCAAGGTGTCGAGATCGTGCTCGCGACGGGGCGCAGTTTTCATCATGCACAGCCGATCGCCGATCTCGTAGGCCTCGACGTCGTGCTCATGGTGAACAACGGCGCGTTGACCAAGACGGCGGCCGGCGCCACCCTCGACCGTCGGTCAGTCCCTCGCGATCTGGCGCGGGAGCTGGTCACGGCCACGCGCAAGATCCGCAGCGGCGCCGCCCTCATCTTCGACCGGCCGGACCAGCGCCAGTACGTATGGGAAGGCATCGACTGGTCGCACCCGCAGCGGCGCTGGTACTACGAGAAGAATCAGCGGTTCATGACGCACAGCGACGACCTGGTCGCGGCCATTGACGATGACCCGATCCAGGTCGCCTTCACCGGGGGCGTCGAAGAGATGCGCACGCTCGCCGCCCATGTGCGCGAGTTCCCCTGGGCCTCCTTGCTCACGCTCACGCTGACCGAGTACGAAGCGCGCGATTTCTCCCTGTTCGACGTCACGGCCGACGGCTGCTCGAAGGGCTCGGCGCTGGCAGACTGGACGACTCGTCGGGGGATTTCTCCAGACGAGGTCATGGCGGTTGGCGACAATCTGAACGATCTGGCGATGCTGGAGTTCGCCGGCCACCCGGTCGTCATGGGCAATGCGGTGGCCGAACTCAAGGAGTGCGGCTGGCCGGTCACGGCAAGCCACGACGAGGCCGGGCTGGCGCAGGCGATCGACCGCCTGGTGCTCTCGTCCTGAGCCGCTCGGCGCGGCCGACTCGGCCGGGCCCTATGCGGCGCTGAAAGCCCTGATCCGATACGTCCAGAGGGTCACCAGGACGGTACCGATCAGCACCAACCCGATCGACAGACCGACCCACAGACCGACGACGCCCCATCCCAGGCCGAAGCCCAACAGAGCCCCCACGGGCAGACCCACCGCCCAGTGCCCGGCAAGATTCCACAGCATCGGCGTCCTGGTATCACCGAAGCCGCGGAGCACGCCGGTCGCGACTCCCTGCAGCCCATCAAACAGCTGGAACCAGGCGGCGACGAACAACAGACTGACGCCCACGCGCACCACGTCCGGATCCGCCATGAACCCCGCGAGCAATAGACGCGGCGCGGCGATGAACAGGACAGCGGCGAGGCTCATGAACCCCGCGCCGAGCGCTAGGGCCGACCACCCGGCGTCACGCACACCCGCGGGGTCCCGGCGGCCGACGCCGTGCCCCACCCGCACCGCGCCGGCGGCGCCGATACCGAGCGGCACCATGAAGGTGACCGACGCCATGTTCAGGACGATCTGATGTGCGGCGAGAATGGAGGGATCGAACCGACCGGCCAGAGCGGTGACGACCGCGAAGACCCCCACCTCGAGCGTGAGCTGGGGGGCGGCCGGCAACCCCAGGGCGACGAGCCTGCGCAGCCGAGACATGCCGATCTGCCGCGACGCCGCCCACAGCCCGCCTTCCACCCGCCGGTCATGGCGGAGGATCTCCACGAGCAGGAAGACCGCCATGTACAGCCGCGACACGCAGGTCGCCCAAGCAGCGCCGTTGACGCCGAGACTCGGAAACCCCAGGTGCCCGAACACCAGCAACCAGTTGGCCGCGACATTCACGAGATTGGCGGTGACCAGAGCCCCCATAACGGGGGCGACCTGCTCGATCGCCTGAAGATACCGCCTGAAGGCGGTGTACAGCAGGAGAGGAAGAATGCTCCAGAGCACGCGGGTCGCGTAGGGGGCAGCGAGCCGCTCGACCTGGGGATCCAGCCCCCAGCGCGGCAACTGGGTGACGACCCCGTAGGTCACCAACGTCAGCGGCAGCGCCAGCACCGCGGCCAGCAACACTCCATGAAACAGCCATCGATGGCAATCGTCCCGACGCCCTGCCCCCGCCGCCTGCGCCACCAAAGGGTCGAGCCCCAGCAGCATCCCGATCCCGAACACGACCACCGCGATGAACAGCACGCTCCCGATCCCGACCGCGCCGATGCCGGCCGGGCCGAGCTGGCCCACCATCGACCAACCCCATGGTCACCCAGCCCACCTCGACCACCACCACGGGGGTGGCCAGCCGGATCATCGGCCCGAGTTCACGCCGGATACCCGAAAGGTGGAGGCTCATGATGCGCGACAACCGGCCGCTGCCGGAAAACGAGAGACGGCAGACGCCGGGACCGCGAGGAACCTGCGTCTAGGGGAGATGGTGAATGGGCGCCGACCGGCGGCGCCCGGACGGACGGAGCGTCAACGCCAGATCATCAAACGCTCGATCCACTCGACTCGGGTGAGATCGTTGTAGATGACGGTGACCATCAATGTCATCAGGACGACGAAACCGGCGAAGAGCATCCGCTCCTTCAGCTTGACGCTGAAGTCACGGCGCGACACGCCCTCGAGCGCCATGATCGCGATATGGCCGCCATCGAGGATCGGAATGGGCAGCAGGTTCAGGATGCCCAGGTTGAGACTGATCATCGCCATCAGTGAGAACAGCGGCACGAAGCCGAGTTCGGCCGCGCTCCCCGAGAGCTGGGCAATACCGACCGGTCCGACAAGTTGGGAGGTCGGCGTCTCGGCGGTGAGCAGCCCCCCGAGCGTCTGAAAGATGAGTCCGGACCATTCGTAGTTCTGCTGGAGACTCATCGTGAACGCTTCGAACGGGCCCGGGTCGATGTTCCGGGTTTCCTCCCTCAAGCTGACGCCAATCATGCCGACGCCGTCCACATCGCTCGGGGTCACCGCGACGTCCACCCGCTCGGAGCCTCGGCGCACCTGCAGCGTCACGATCTCGCCGGCGCGGTCGTTGATGGTCTTGACCAACTGGTCCTGAGGCAACTCCCGTCCGTCGATCGCCTCAATGACGTCCCCGACCAGAATGCCCGCGTCGCGGGCCGCGGTGGTGGACGGCAGGAAACCGGTGACCTGGGGGGAGATGTACGGCCCCACACCGAGATCGCCGGCCTGGAGGCTGCCACGCCCTACCGGGATGAGCTGATAGCTCTCCACGGCCTGGGCACGCCGGACGACCACCTCGATCTCGCGATCCGCCCAGGGGGCGACCGCGATCATGTAGGCCTCCCAGGTGTCGACCTCTCGGCCCGCGACACTCAGGATCCGGTCACCCACCGCGATGCCGGCGACCTCGGCCGGCGACCCCTCGACGACGAAGCCGACCCGGGGCGGCTGCTCCTCGAACAGCGGAACCTGCGCACCCTGGTAGAGCACGCCGGTCATGACCACCACCGCCAGGATCATGTTCATGGCGGGCCCGGCAATCAGGATCTGAAATCGCTGCCACTTCGTCTTGGAGAGAAACTCGTCCGGCTTGCCTTCCCGCTCGTCCTCCACGGTCTCGCCGGCCATCTTCACGTAGCCGCCCAGTGGAATCGCGCTGACGCAGTAGACCGTGTCGCCACGTTTCGTCTGGAGCAGCTTCGGACCGAAGCCGAGTGAGAACGTCAGACAGCGGACTCCGTGCATCCGCGCCACGACGAAGTGACCGAGCTCGTGGACGAACACGAGTACGCCAAGGACGAACAGGAAGGACAGAAGACTTGACACTAGATCGATTGTACCCCGGCGGCGAGGGTGCCGGAGAGCTCACGGGCTCGACGGTCGACGGAGCGGATCTCCTCCAGCGACTCTACATCCGGCTGCGTGCCCTCCGCATCGTCGACGGCCGCCGCGATCACCTCGGCGATCGCACCGAACGGGAGGCGCCCCGCGAGAAACGCCTCGACGGCAATCTCATTGGCGGCGTTGAGCGCGACTGGTAGTGCCGAGCCGCCCGCCAGCGCCCGGTAGGCCAGGGCCAAACAAGGAAACCGCGCCGTATCCGGCTCGGCGAACTCGAGTGTCCCACAGGATGCCAGATCGAGGGGAGGCAGGCCGGTGTCCCAGCGATCGGGATAGGAAAAGGCGTACTGAATAGGCAGCCGCATGTCGGTCACCCCCAACTGAGCCAGGAGCGATCCGTCCTGGAACTCGACGAGCGAGTGGACGACCGACTGTGGGTGCACGACGACGCCGATCCGGTCTCCCGGCATGTCGAACAGCCAGCGCGCCTCGATGACCTCGAGTCCTTTGTTCATCAGCGTGGCGGAGTCGACGGTGATCTTTCGGCCCATCTGCCAGGTCGGGTGCGCGAGCGCATCGGCGGGCGTAGCCGACGCGAGCCGCTCGGCCGGCCAGGTGCGGAACGGCCCCCCGGACGCGGTGAGCACCAACCGACGGACGTCGGCGGGCGGTCTGCCGTCCAGACACTGATGGATGGCGTTGTGCTCACTGTCGACCGGCAGAACGGCCACGCCACGGCGACGCGCGGCCTCCATGACGAGACCGCCGGCCATCACGAGGACTTCCTTGTTCGCGAGCGCGATGGTCTTTCCGGCGTCGATAGCGGCAAACACCGCCTCGAGCGCCGTGGTTCCCGTCGTGGCGCAGAGCACTACCTCGACATCGGGGTGGGTAGCCACGGCGAGGAGCCCAGGCGGTCCGGCCGCCGACACCTCGATCCGATCGCGAACGCCGGACGACAGGCTCGTGCGAGCCTGATCGAGGCCGGCCTCGGCGGCCAGCGCAATCGCTCGCGGCTTGTGTCGCTCGACCTGGGCCGTGAATCGTTCGATGTTCGCGCCGGCGGCCAACCCGACGATCTCCACGCGATCCGGATGCGTCTCGGCCACCGACAGGGCGCTGCATCCGATCGAGCCAGTCGATCCGAGGATGGCGATCCGTTTCATCGCGAGGCCCATCTACTCATCCGAGCATCAGCCAGAGATAGAACCCCGGCGCGGCGAAGAGCAGGCTGTCGATCCG
>CAJWMX010000278.1 GCA_913043805.1 uncultured Acidobacteriota bacterium
CGGCGGACGCAGCGCCAGGGTGTCGACGGTAGCGCCCAGATTGAGAATGCGCTCGATGGTCTCGTCGAGCTCGTCGCGCCCGATCGGCGCAGGGGCATCCCCGGCCACGACCGCGATGACCGGTCCCTCGGCATCGGTCAGATACAGCGCCTCGAGCACCTCGTGGAGCGCTCGGGCCGAGGACGCCCGCACGTAGTTCTTCACCAGATACTGCCCGAGACGCTGGCCAACCTCCTCGCGATCGGTGATGAACTCAAGCTCGTCCGGCCGGTTTGACATCGCGACGACCGCGATCTCGGCGCCAGTGGGCAAAGCGTCGACGAAGTTCCCCAGGGAGTTCCTGAGGTGCACGAGATAGCCCTGCATCCAGGTCGAGTCGTCGAGCAGCAGCACAACCTTGAGCGGCCAGCCGACCCGCTCCATGTCCACCACCGGACACCCGACGCCGTCTTGCGCGATCACGACCTCATAGGGCTGCAGATCGAGGACCGGCCGGCCATCGGGATGATGGGCCTGGACGCGGAAGGTCAATCCGACCGAAACCTGTCCGAGCGCCGGACAAGCCAGGGCCAGGAAACAGCCCGTCATCACGAGTCGCTGCAGGGTTGAGATCACGTCGAATCAGTCACGCGACCGCGCGACCAGCGTGTAGGTGCCGACCGTGCCCGGCCCGTTCG
This sequence comes from uncultured Acidobacteriota bacterium, assembly GCA_913043805.1. Classification (GTDB taxonomy): domain Bacteria; phylum Acidobacteriota; class Vicinamibacteria; order Vicinamibacterales; family UBA8438; genus UBA2994. The sequence goes on from CAJWMX010000278.1 coordinate 678, forward strand.
TTCCAGCCCAGATGTAGTAGGTCCCGGGCTCCAGATCGCGGCGGATCCGGGACAGCCCATTGCGGCCAGCGTCACCTTCGATCTTCTCTCCCGTTGCGCCAGCAATCGTCAAATGCGGTCCGGCGCAGGGATCGCACCGCAGCTCGACCTCGGCCCGGATCGGCTCGGTGATGGTCCATTGATAGCGGTCGTTGTAGGCGCCTTCGGACGACGCGTCCAGCGAGCGCGACATGATCCGATCGCCGAACCCCAGACGTCCCGACGCCTGCTGCCCGCTCACCAACACCCGTGTCTCGTCACCGACCTCACGGTGATCCCGCGCATCGGGCTCGGCCGCCAGTTCGGTGGCGAAGTCCAACCAGCGCCGCGCCGTCCTGAACTCGTCGTCTCGATCGGCCCAGTCGTCGTCGTACTGCGAGCGGGGCTCCTCGGTCGTCGTACGGTAGTGGCCGATCGCGATCCGGATTGCCGCGCGCACGTCCGCCCACGTATCGGAGGGCGCCTCGACGTACGGCTCCAACTCGGACGCGGCATCGGCAAACGCCTGACGATACGCCTCCTGCGCCTCGTCGGCGAACCCCAGCTCGGCGCGCACGGCCAATCGTCGAAGCGCCTGCAACGCCGGCCCCGGTCGATCAGCCGCAACAAACGCCGGACCGGCCGCGATAGGGCCGACGAAGGAAACGTAGCGAATCGCGTCGATCTCGAGGGCCACCTCGGCGCCGGCCACCCGGATCACCACCGCCTGATCCGTGGCCGAGACCAACGTCCCCTGGACGGTCTCACCCTCGCGAGTCTCGATGGTGACGGCGGGTCCGGTCTGGGCGGCGGCCAGCTGGACGGACGCGCCCAGCACCAACGTCGCGAGCGCTGCCCGGAAAGCCATCACTCCCCCCTGCCTGCTCGTCTCTACTCGGAGAGCGCGAACACGAAGATGTTGTTGCCGGCGCTCGGCGTCAACTCCGGTGTCAGCCCCTCACGCCGGCTCCCGGTGCTGGCCACCACGTACTGCCGGCCGTCGACGGCGTAGGTGATCGGGTAGCCGGTCACGGGTGAGCCGAGGTTGATCTCCCACAGCACTTCACCGGTGTCCTGGTCGAAGGCCCGGAAGCGTCCATTCCCATCGCCACCGAAGACCAGCCCGCCGCCGGTGGTCACCAGGGAGTAGGTGGCCGGGCGCTGCTCGTGCAGCCAGGTCGTCTCACCGGTCTCGGCCGAGATCGCCCGCACGGTGCCCAGCTGGTCGGTACCGGGAGTCATCTGCATCCGCGCGGCGAGCCGGTAGATCGCCAGCCCGCCCTCCATGGTCGACAGCACCTGGGCGCAGCGCTGCTGGAGCGGAAAGAACATGGTGTTGGTCAGCGGGCTGAAGGCTCCGGCCGGCCAGTTCTTGCCGCCGGTCCAGGCAGGACACGACAGCACCTCCTGCCCGAGCGCGGTGAACACCACCTCCGAGTTCTCGGTCACCGCACCGGTGACGCCATCGATATCACTGATGACGTTCTGCACGATGGTGGGCGTCGCCCACAGAAACTCCCCCGTCTCCCGGTCGAGGGTATAGACCACGCCGGTCTTGCCGGGAATGCCGGTCATCACCTTCCGCTTCTCGCCGGGACGCAACCGCGGGTTGATCCACTCGACCGCATTCGGGTCTGGCGTCACCGCCGTATCGACCAGCAGGCGCTCGTAGGGATGATCCAGGTCCCAGTGATCGTTGAGGTGCTGGTAGTACCAGCGGATCTCACCGGTGTCGCCATCGATGGCCAGCGTCGAGTTGTGGTAGAGGTGCTTCAGTTCATGCCCCCCGAGCATGAACTTGGGCGCCGGCGAGGTCACCGACGTACCGACGTAGACGAGGTTCAGCTCCGGGTCGTAGCTCGGCACCATCCAGGAGCCGACATGCATCCGCTCTTCATATGGCACCCCGCCCCAGGTCTCGTCACCCGGCTCACCCGGGCGCGGAATGAGCGGCGTCCGCCACAGCTCCTCACCGGTGTTGGCATCGTGCGCGATGATGACGCAGGAGACCGGCCCCGCCCGTGGACGGCAGCTCCGCCCCGAGATGATCTTGCCGTTGGCAATGATCGGCCCGGCCGAATGACGGGCCGGATGCACCTGGTAGTCGAAGATCTGCTCTTCCCAGACCAACTCCCCGGTCTGGGCGTCCAGCGCATAGACGTAGTCGTCATTCGCCGTGTCGATGATCTTGTCACCGTAGATGGCGATGTTCCGGTTGTTCTCGGTCAGCCCGCCCATCACCTCCGGCACGTCCTCCGGGATATCGCGTCGATACTCCCACCGTAGATCGCCCGTCGCCGCGTCGAACGCCTGCACGATCTCATTCGGGTTCGGGAAGTAGAGCGTGCCGTCATAGGCGAGGGGGGTGCCCTCCTGCTGGCCCGGCCGCAGACCGCGCGTCCACACCAGTTGCAGCTCGCTCACCGTCTCCTTGTTGATCTGGTCGAGCGGGCTGTAGCCCCACCCGTTGAGGGTCCGGCGCCACATCAGCCAATCGCCGGGCGCGGGGTTCTGCAACATTTCGTCGGTGACCGGCGCGAACGGCGTCTGCGCGCGGACGTCGGTCCAGAGCAGGCTGGCGGCGACCACCGAACACACGAGGGCTGGGAGGTGACGGGGCATGGAATGGCTCCTGAGCGACTGTCTGCGTGGACGTGGGGATTCTACTCTGCCCGGGCGCCCGACCCGCGCCGGATGAAGCAGGCCGACAGCCCCCCGCGGGGCCGGATCGCGACCAGCGGCTCCGGCTCGGCCACCGCCACCTCGGGCAAGGACAGGGTCGCGCGGCGAAGGACGGTGGCCAGGATCAGCACGACCTCCATCATGGCGAAGTGATTCCCCACGCAGGTGTGGGGACCGACTCCGAACGGAAAGTAGCCGTGCCAGGGATCTCGTCCGCCCGCTCGGGCGAGAAGCGCTCCGGATCGAACCTCAGCGGGTCGGGGAAGAACCGGGCATTCTCGATGCGTCGCCCACGATGACAGGTAGATCCAGCTCCCCCGTGGAATCGGATAGCCCGCCAGCTGGGTGTGCTCGACCGCTTGACGAAAGAACAGCGCCCAGGTCCGGGGATAGAGCCGCATCGCCTCCTTGGCGACCATCTCCGTCCATCGGAAGCGGGACAGATCGTCGAAAGACGCGTCTCGATCGCCCAGGACGGTATCCACCTCATCGTACAGACGTGCCTCCACGTCAGGGTGGGCGCCGATCAGATACCAGGTCCAGGCCAGGGCGGCCGCCGTCGAATCATGCCCGGCGTTGAAGAGCGTGATCGCTTCGTCCCGCGCCTGCTGGTCGCTCATCCCCCGGCCGTCACCCTCGTCCGCGTCGTCCACGGTGGTCAGCAACATCGAGAGCAGGTCCCCGTGGTCCTCGCCCGACGCCCGACGCGCCCGGATGACCTCCTGGATGAACCCGTCAACCTCGGCGAAGGCCCGGCGCTTCCGCCGCTTCTCCGGGAAGGGGAGCCAGTCGGGCAGCAGTAACGGCTGACTCAGCTCGCGTACGAGAATCTCGGACAGCACCCGCACGGCCTGCCCCAACCGCGCCGCCTGCTCGGAGACCTCCAGATTGAAGAGCGTCTTCACGACGACGCCGAGCGTCAGCTCGGTCATCGCCGTGGTGACATCGACCTCCTGTGTGGCCTGCCACCCGTCCACCATGGCGGAGGTCTTCCCCACGATGACGCCGGCATAGTAGGCCAGCTGGTCCCGGTGAAACGCCGGCTGGACGAGACGCCTCTGCCGGGCCCAGAGCTCCCCCTCGCTGGTAACCAGGCCTGCCCCGTCGACGCTGCCCAACACCGCGATCTGTCGTGGCTCCTTCCGGAACTTCTTCCGATCGGTCGCCAGCACCTGCTGGATCAGGTCGGGGTGGTTCACGAGATAGAGGCGATACGGCCCCATCCACGTGTGCGCGATATCACCATAGGAGGCGAGCTCGGTCAGCCCCGCTAGCGGATGCTTCCGGAGCCGCTGGGCGAAGGACAACCCGAGGAAGCCGGTCCGTGGCACGGGGGCGTCGTCATCGGCACACCACCTCAGCTCCGTCGGCGCACTGCTGCACCGAGCAGCAGGAGCACGGCCGCACCGGCGCCCAGCCAGAGCTGCCCTCTGGTCGGCGCGATGTGCACGCGGTCCTCATAGACCGGACTGACCCA
>CAJWMX010000279.1 GCA_913043805.1 uncultured Acidobacteriota bacterium
GGGGTGGAGGTGGGGGAGATCAGCCGGGGCGACACGCTGGTGACCGAGGACACCTTCGAGGCGACAGCGCGGCTCGACGCCGTGGTCGACTTGCTTGATTCGGCGCGGCGACTCCGTCACGGTGCGCGCGTCCGTTTCCATCAGGGGACGGCCGAGATTCTGGGGCGGGTGGCGGTCGGGCCGGGCCTCGATGAGCTCACCGTGTTCGGTGATGTCCTGGGTGAGTTGCCGCCGGGAGGACGAGCCTTCGCGCGGCTGCGTCTTGAGGACCGGGCGGTGCTGACCCGCGGCGACCGCTTTATCCTGCGCGCCTATTCTCCTCCGCTGACCATCGCTGGGGGCAGGGTGCTCGATCCGCACCCGCCCCGCGTCGGCATCCGCACCGCCGCCGCGCGTGCCCGGTTGGAGCCACTGGCGGCTGACTTGAGTACGCCGACCGGCGACGAGCACGCGGCGCTCGCCCTGGTTATCGAGGCGGGTCTCAGCGGCTTGCCGATCTCGCGGCTGGTCTCTCGGCTCGGGGTCGCGCCCGAGGAGGCCGCATCGTTCGCCGACCGCCTCGTCTCCACGGGGGACGTACGCCGCGTTGGGAGGCTGCTGGTTCGGGCGACGGCGCTGGCCGAGGTGGGCGACCAGCTCTGCACGTTGATCGCCGCACTCCACGAGAGGGACCCGCTGAGCGAGGGGCTGCCACGGGAGGAGGCGCGTGAGCGATTGTTCAAATTCTCGCCTCCACCGGTCTTCGAAGCGGTGATCGAAGACCTGGTCTCCACGGGGACCTTGCGGTCCACCGAGTATCTTGCCTTGACCGCTCACCAGGCTCGGCTCAGCCCGGAAGAAGAGCGAGTGGCCGCGTGCATCAAGGACGTGCTTGCCGAGGCGGCGTTGCGGCCACCAGCGGTTGCGACGCTGCAGCAGGACCTGGCGGTGGACGCGGACGTGGTGGACAGGGTCTTGAAGCTGCTGGCCCGCCAGGAGAAGGTCGTGCGCGTGGGTGCGCTGGTGTTCGATGCCGGCGCCCTCGCCGGCTTGAGGTCGGATCTCCAGAAGCTGCGTTCCAGCGACGCGCCGGTGCCGATCGACGTGGCCACCTTCAAGGAACGTTACGGGATCACCCGGAAGTTCGCGATCCCGCTGCTCGAGTATCTCGACCGTGAACGCGTTACCCGACGGATGGGACAGCGCCGGGTGCTGCTCTGAGTGAGTAGCTTTGCCTGGGCGACGCTCGCCAGTACACTATGAATGACGGTTCAGGTAATGCGATGGCTCGGTAGACGAGGAGACGTCGGGTAGCGGATGGTGGAGCGAATGGACGATTTTGACGGACGGTGTTTCACGGTAGGGGTGTTCCAGGATGTCGAGTGGGCGAGCCGTGGGCTCGAGGCCCTGTCGGCGGAAGGGTTCTCGGCTGAGTCGTTCTCGATGATCAGCAGGGATACGCCCGAGGCCGGGGAACTGCTGCGACGCACGTTCGGTGTCGACGGAACGAAGCTGGATATCAAGGGGATTGGCGATGTGATCGTGCATGGTCCCCTCGTGGGTACATTGCAGGGGCCAGCCAAGGACCTCGATCGCAGCGGCGTGGCGGCGACGATGCGTCGCGCCGGCTTTCAGGCCCACGATGGCTACATCTACGAGACCCTGACGGCTCGGGGTGGCGTGCTCGTGAGCGTCCACAGCGAGCCTAGGGCAGCCGACGCGCTGACCGTGCTGTTTGCCACCGGTGGCGGGAATGCTGCCATCGGCGCATGGACCGGACGCGTCTAAATCACTGGACGCAACGTCCAAAGAATCGGGCAGCTCAGTCGACACGCAAGACCAGCGTAGAGACCCTGGGGCTGTCTTGACGAAGTAAGTTGTTGTTAGAGAGTGGCTTGGAGCTAGTCCTGTTGGGCCGTTCGGCCCAGCCTCGGCGAGGCACCGGGTTTGCATTACTACCGGTGACCGTCTTGCCGAGCGCCCTCGGCTGGCGAGTCAGGAGGGAGCGCTTCGCGTGAGCGACGGCTTGAACCTCGGACATATCCCGTTTCCGCCCAATCACCAGCCCTACACGCCACCTGAGCGCCGTCGGCGACAGGCACGTGAGAAGGGCCCGTCGTCGGGCGGGGCGAAGCGTGGCGGTGGTCGCGGGCAGGCGGCTGGCGCCGCCGGCGCGTGGGTCTCGATCTCGCCAGAGGGAGGGACCACCTACGCTCCGCAACTCGCGATTCAGCGAGAGCGGATCCAGGGCGCGATGGGCGCGTCGTTCTTCAGTCACGCCATGGCCATCGTTCTGGCCGTAGCGCTCGTGCGTTCGGCGCCGGTCGCCGAGATCATCCCCGAGCCGATCGAGCGGACGAGCTACGACATCGTCTGGATTCCCTCGGAGGGGCCTGGCGGTGGCGGCGGCGGCGGTGGCAACGAGTCGCTCGAAATGCCGCGTGAGGTGGAGATCGAGGGCGAGGACGAGATCAACGTGCCCGTCGAGGAGCCGGAAGAGGTGGTCGAGGTGCCCGAGGAGATCGCACCTGAGCCGGAAGCGGCGCCGCTCGAGTCGCAGACCGTGCAGTTGTCGGCGATGCCGATGGCCGCGGCCACCCAGAACCGGTCTGGGGTGATGAAGGGGCTGATGGCCCGGGCGCTGAACTCGGCCGGAAGCGGCACTGGTGGCGGCGCTGGCACCGGCAGCGGGGGCGGTATCGGACCGGGTGAGGGTGACGGTCTTGGCCCGGGCTCGGGCGGTGGCAGTGGCGGCGGGGTATACCGGCCGGGCAACGGGGTGACCGAGCCGCGGCCCTTGCGAGAGGTCAAGCCGCAGTACACGACCGACGCGATGCGGGCCAAGGTCCAGGGCGAAGTCTGGATCGAGGCCGTCGTGCTGCCTGATGGCACCGTCGGGGATGCCCGGGTTGTCCGGTCGCTCGATCGGAATTTCGGTCTCGACGAGGAAGCGTTGAAGGCGGCTCGGCAGTGGCGGTTCCAACCAGGCATGCGGTTTGGCGAGCCGGTTGCCGTGCTCGTCACCATCGCCTTGGAGTTCATCCTCCGCTAGGCGACGACGTCGGTCGTCAAGGCGCGGTACAAGAGAAACGGGGCGGGCCCCAGCGGAGCCCGCCCCGTCGTGTGTACGGGACTACTCAGGCGGTGGCTACATCATGCCGCCCATGCCACCCATTCCGTCCATGCCGCCCGGAGGCATGGCGGCTTCCTTCTTCTCTTCCGGGATCTCACTGACGAGCGCCTCGGTGGTCAGCAGCAGCGACGCGATCGAGCTGGCGTTCTGCAGAGCCGCGCGCACGACCTTGGTCGGGTCGATGACACCGGCCTGGATCAGGTTCTCGTAGGTCTCGGTCTGGGCGTTGAAGCCCTCTTCCTCGTTGTCCTGCTCCCGCACCTTCTGGACAACGATCGACCCCTCCTGGCCAGCGTTGGTGGAGATCCACCGCATCGGCTCTTCGAGGGCCCGCCGGATGATGTTCACGCCGATCTGCTTGTCGCCCTCGAGCGACAGGTTCGCGAGCGCCGCCTGGCTTCGAAGCAAGGCAACGCCGCCGCCGGGCACGATGCCTTCTTCGACCGCGGCCTTGGTCGCGTGCATGGCGTCCTCGACCCGGGCCTTCTTCTCCTTCATCTCGGTCTCGGTTGCGGCGCCCACCTTGATGACGGCCACGCCACCAACGAGCTTGGCCAGCCGCTCCTGCAGCTTCTCGCGGTCGTAGTCGGACGTGGTCTCCTCGATCTGGGTGCGGATCTGCTTCACCCGACCTTCGATCGCCGCGTGGGTGCCTTCACCCTCGACGATGGTGGTGTTGTCCTTGTCGATGGTGACCTTCTTGGCCTTGCCCAGATCCTCGACCCGGATGTTCTCGAGCTTGAGGCCCAGATCCTCGGTAATCGCTTTGCCACCGGTCAGGGTCGCGATGTCTTCGAGCATCGCTTTGCGCCGGTCACCGAACCCGGGGGCCTTGACGGCCGCACCCTGGAGGGTGCCACGCAGCTTGTTGACCACGAGGGTGGCCAGCGCCTCGCCTTCGACATCCTCGGCGACGATCAGCAGCGGACGGTTCAGGCGAGCGACCTGTTCGAGGAGGGGCAGGAGGTCCTTCATCGAGCTGATCTTCTTTTCGTGGATCAGGATGATGGGATTCTCGAGGACGACTTCCATCCGCTCGGAGTCGGTCACGAAGTACGGCGAGAGATAGCCGCGGTCGAACTGCATGCCCTCGACCACCTCGAGTGAGGTCTCCAGCGTGCGGGCTTCCTCGACGGTGATCACGCCGTCCTTGCCGACCTTGTCCATCGCTTCGGCGATGATGGTGCCGATGGTCTCGTCGTTGTTGGCCGAAATCTGTCCGACCTGGGCGATCATGTCGCCGCTGACGGCTCTCGACAGCTTCTCGAGCTGCTCGACGACGGCCGCGACGGCTGCCTCGATACCCCGCTTGACTTCCATCGGATTAGCGCCGGCCACGACGTTCTTCGCGCCTTCGCGGTAGATCGACTGCGCGAGCACGGTGGCGGTAGTGGTGCCGTCGCCGGCGATGTCGGAGGTCTTGCTCGCGACCTCACGCACCATCTGGGCGCCCATGTTCTCGAGGCCGTCCTGCAGTTCGATTTCCTTGGCGACCGTCACGCCGTCTTTGGTGATGGTCGGCGATCCGAACTTCTTGTCGAGGACGACGTTGCGACCCTTCGGGCCGAGGGTGACCTTCACACAGTTGGCGAGCTGGTCGACTCCGGCGAGGATGTGCTGCCTCGCGTCCTGACTGTAGACAATCTGCTTTGCCATGTTGCTTCTACTCCATTTTTTCTTCAGTGCGTCCGACGACGGCGACCCGCGGAACCGATTGGAACCGGCGTCGCCTTCAAAAGA
>CAJWMX010000280.1 GCA_913043805.1 uncultured Acidobacteriota bacterium
CTGGCAGGCGGCATCGCCCACAACTTCAACAACGCGCTCACCGCGGTCTCCGGCTACTCGGAGCTCCTGCTGCGTGAGTTCGACGACCGGTCACCCGCGGCCGCGGAGATCAAGAAGATCCTCGACGTGGTCGACCGGTCCGCGAGCCTCACCAAGCAGCTGCTCGCGTTCGCCCGACAGCAAGAGGTGCATCCCGAACGCTTCGACGTGAACGAGGCCATCCGAACCGCCCAGCGCCTCTTCGAACCGCTCGTGGGCGGTGAGGTCTCGGTCGAACAGGAACTCGACGAACGACCTTGCATCGTGTAGGCGGGCCCCGGGGAATTCGACCAGATAGTCCTCAACCTGGTGCTGAACGCTCGCGACGCCATGCCGGAGGGAGGCACCTTGCGTCTCGAGAGCCGCCAGATGGAGATCGGCGGTAGTGCCGCCCAAGGGCTGTCGGACCTCGAGTCGGGACGTTACGTGGAGCTCCGTGTCGCGGACAGTGGCCTGGGCATGGACCGGGACACACTGGACCAGGTCTTCGAGCCGTTCTTTACCACCAAGGAAGAGGGCCGGGGCGTGGGTCTCGGCCTGGCTATGGTCCACGGAACGATCCGCCGAACCGGCGGATTCGTCGAAGCCTCCAGCACGCCCGGCCAGGGATCGACGTTCCGCCTGTTGTTGCCGCTGTCAGAGGACCGGTCCCGGAGCGCGGGGCGACTGTCCGCCAGCGAGCTCCACAGCTAGCTACGTGGCGAGACGGCGCGCGGCCTGGAAGATGCCGGCCGAATCGAGGCCTTGATAGCCCATCTGCTGCCAGAGACCGCCGCTACCCTCGAGGTGAATGCCGATGTGATCGTAGGCGCCACCGAACCCGTGACGCAGCAGCGACGAACCGAAGCGGCTCCCCACCCCGGTCCGAGCGTTGAGCGCCTCGGCCACCAGCACGAACGGCACCGACGCCAGACGGGCGAGCATCTCCTCGTCGTCCATGTTGAGCGTGGCCTTGTTGACCAGGCCCACATCGAGCCCCTCGTCCTTCAGGGTCAAGACAGCGTCGAGCGCCCGATGCAAGGTCTCTCCGAACGACACGACGATGCCGTCGGCGCCGTCACGAATGAGGTCGTCCCGACCCGGTGTGAACTCGTAGCCATCGCCAAAGAAAAGATCTCCGGAGTCGGTCAGGATGTCCGGTACGGCCGAGCGCGTCGAGAAGACGAAGCGGCACCCCGGGTCGGGGAACACGCGTCTCAGACACGCCGCGAACTGATGCTGGTCGGCGGGAAAATAGAGACGCGTCGTGTCGGCGCCCTCGTTCGACAGCCCACCGTCGGCAAAGAGGTTGTTGAGGCCGAAGTGGCAGGTGTTGTCGGCCATGTCGTCGCAGCCCGAATGCGAGAAGTGCGCCAGCACGTTCGCCTGATTGAGCCGCGCCATGGTCAACTCCGACAGGATCATCTCCAGGAACGCCGAGAAGGTCGCGAACACGCCCTGACGTCCCGGCTGCCAGCCGAATCCGGCGGCCGCCGAGAAATTCCCACGCTCCATGACCCCACCGGCCACGAACACCTCAGGGTGCGCCTTGCGCACGTGGTGCAGACCGCACGACCCCTCCAGGTCGCTGTCGAAGATCCGGACCGAGGCCTTTCGCGCCTCGGGGCTCATCTCGCTCAGGATCTCGTTGAGCACCTGACCGAACATCTCCCGGTTCTTGCCGTTGCCGGTCGAGCCACGCAACGTCGGCCCGCCGGGCAGCTTTGAGGCCGCGCCCAACATCTCCGCCGCCTGGCTCCGTCCGCGGCCCGAGAGATACGCCGACGCAATCGCGGGCGGGATCGGTCCGTGGCCTTTCGCCTCGCCTTCGAGGCCCTCCATGCCGACGCACATCGGCCGCTTGCAGACCACCACGCGGGGGCCGTCATCCAGAACGGCGGCCGCCATCTGCTGATGCAACCGTTCGAGGTCCTCGCCGTCGACCACCTCGACCGGCAGACCGTGTCCCTCGAGCGTGCGGCCCACGTCGAAGCCGGGCAGATACTCCGACGGACGGCCGCTGATGGTGATGTCGTTGTCGTCGATCAACAGCTTGACGTTGAGCTGCTGGGCGACGGCCAGCCGGGCAGCTTCAGCGTCGTTGCCCTCCATCTGTGAACCGTCGGAGCCGAGCAGGAGAACGGCCGCGTCCGGTTCGGCCATGGCCACTCCGTTGACGAAAGGCCACAGATGTCCCAATCGACCGGACGAGAATTGGACACCCGGCGTGAGCCCGCGTTCGGGGTGTCCCGGCAAGTGCTCTTCGAACTCGCGGTAGTGCAGCAACCTCTCGGGAGCCAGGTCGCCCCCGAGGACGGCCATCAGATACTGGGTCGCCACACGATGGCCGGCCTCGTCGAAGAAGACGGGGACGATCCTCCGGCCCCCTTCGCGCTGCCCATGTAACATGAAACCGTGCGCGATCATCACCTCGGGCACGGTGTCATAGGCCCCTCCCGAGTGTCCGCCAACTCCCTTGACCTCGGCCAGCGACGTGAAGAACACGATGATGTCGCGGCACAGGGCGATATTGGCCTCCAGCGTCTTCCGATCTTCGGCGCTCAACGGCTGCCGGGGATCGAGCGGAAGCGGGGTGAACTCGGTGGTGTCAATCGGGAACGCGGTACTCATGGGAAGGGCTCGTGACGCGGCGGTTGGTCGTGGCGCGCAGTGTAGCAGACGCCCTGCCCCGCTCACCACCGGCGACGGACGTGGCGTCTCACCCGGGCGGCTCGGCCCCCTTGGTCCGCGCGATCCGGAGCTCGGCCAGCGGATAGACGGCGCCGTCAATCCCGTGCGCGCGATATTGACCGGATTGCGACGCCAGCGTCCTGTGAGCCTCGTCGGCGTAGTCAGACTCGCCGGTCAAGTCAGCCAACCGCATGAGGACGACGGCGGCCCGACAGTTGAGCGCCAGGGGATGGTGCGGCTCGCTGAGGAGTCCGAACGAGGCGTTCTCGTCGACCAGCCCCCGTTGAGCACGGTCACAGAACCCCTCGGGAGTCCACATGGTGTGCTCGCAATACGCCATCAACTCTCGAGGGATATCCAGATAGGCCTCCTGGCCGCAGGCTTCAAACAGGTCGAGAGACGCCTCGCTGGCCGAGACCTGGTCGGTCAGCAGCCCTCGCACCGACGACGCGGGCGCCGACACGTGCCCCACGCCGCCTCCGCGCTGGTAGGTCTCCATGACCACCTGGTCAACAGTCGTGGCGGCGAACTCGAGCAACGAGTCGTCCCGCAGCACGCGGGCGCCATGCACGTAGGCGGACGCCATCGCCGCCGACGCGTCGGTCTGCACGGTTCGGTCCAGTGCCGGAGCTGCCTGCGAAAGTCGGAGCTCGAGACTGTCGAGGGCCGCGTAGCCAGGATTGGCCACCTGGCTCGAGAAGAACCCGCCCTGGGCATCGGCGAACGTCTGGTGGATAAACCGGACGAGGTCGGCGGCTCGCTCGCCGCAATCGGCGCGGTCGAAACGCTCGGCCGCGGTCAACAGCAGCGAGAGCAACCGAGCATTGAGGCCGAGCAGCTTCTCAACGTGGGGCGCGGTCCAGTCACGATGCTCGCTACAGCGAAAGTAGCCTCCCTCGATCCGGTCCCAGAGCGCGCCACCCACGACCAGATCCAGCGTCTGCTCCACGAGATCGGCCGCCTCGCTCCCGCCCACCTGTCGACCGAGGAGCACCGCTTCCAACGCGTCGGCGTGAAACCGCCTGGGTAGATCGCCAAACCCACCCCATTCGTGGTCGAACGTCGATATCAACGTCGACTCCAGCCATTCGAACGCGGCGCCCGGGGGGTCGGCGATCGGTGCCGCTGGGGCGGGGGCCGCCATGGGCACATCGTCGAGCTCCTCCCGTCGGGTCGCGTAGGCCTCAGAGACCCGCTCCATCACCTCGACCAGCGCCGCCGCCTCGACATACACGCCACCGCCGAGCAGACCGCCGCCGGCGCTCAAGAAGGCGGTGGTGGGCCATCCCCCGATCGTGTAGCGCTCGCCGACGTCTGGACGTCGGTCGACGTCGACTCGCACCGGGACGAACCGCTCGCCAAGGCACGCCGCCACACCGGCGTCGGCGTAGGTCTCCTTCAACGCCCGTTGGGTCGCATGGGACCACGCCGGACCGAGCAGCAGCAGGATCGGCTTCTGCTCTGCGCGCGCGAGAGAGAATGGGGCGTTCCCCCAGTCGAGCCAGGACACCGCGCCCGCGGATGCGCTCATGGCGACGCGTATAACGGCGGGATGGTCGCCCTTCGGTGCCTGTATCTCATCGCGCTGGTCTTCTGGGTTGGTGGCATGGTGGCGCTCGGGGCTTTCGCCGCGCCGGCGACATTCGACGTGCTCGAAGGCTACTACGGCGCGACGGGACGGTTGCAGGCGGGCGACGTCTTCGACGAGATGCTGCGCCGATTCCGCCACTTCGAGTATGGATCGGCCGTGGTCCTGCTCGGAAGCCTGGGCGCGCTCGGCGCCAGGGACCCGAAGCTGCCGGCGCTGGCCGTCAGGATCGGCACGGTGGCCATCATGCTGGCGGTGAGCCTCTATGCGGGGTTCGGCATCGCCAGCCAGGTCGCCGGGCTGCAGGCCGAGATCGACGGCAATCTCGCGGCCTGGACCGACAGCAGCCTCTACGCCGCCCGATTCGACAGACTCTATGCGCAGACGACGATGCTGCTGCTCCTCAATCTCGGGCTGGGGCTCTCATTGATCTACTGGGAAGCCCGCGCCCGCATCTCCTAGGTTTCTGGGCAAGGCTTCCGTCTAGCGGCGTTGCGGGCTCAGTCACAGACCACCAGTCTGCTCCTTCGCCCGCACCTTGCTACACGG
>CAJWMX010000281.1 GCA_913043805.1 uncultured Acidobacteriota bacterium
GCGAGCCGGCCGGCATGAAGATCGGCTCCTCGAGCTCGTAGTTCAGCTGCCAGTTGAAGTCGTAGTTCGGCACCCACAACGCCACCTCTTCGGTACCGTCGGGGTAGACGATCACATACTTGGCCGACTTTCCGCGCACATGCATGTGCGGCATCATCGTCGACAGGTAGGTGTCCTCGTTGATCTTGCGCGACGCCGTCACCTCATAGGCGGGGTTGTTCGGCTCGATCCGGAAGCCTAGGTTGGCCACCTGCCCACCACCGGCCCGGCGGATGCCGGAGTCGGGCTCGCGGGTCACGACGACGCCCCAGCTGCTCTGGTCCCACGCCTCTTCGCCGATCGTGGTGTAGTGCATCTGGGCTTCGATGTCAGCGCCCTTCGGCAACCGGACGGCCACGCCGTCCTCATAGACCCGGCCCAGCCGGTTCGGCACATAGCCGCCCACGCGCGAGCCGCGCGCCTGGGTCCTGGTGCGATCCCGCTCCAGGGCCACTTCGCCGGTGGCCGGCTTGCCGTCGTCCTCGAGCACCTGTGAGATCACGTGGTGGACGACGCGCTTGTCGCCAGGGCGATACTCGTGCGCCGAGATCCAGGTGTCAGCCGGCAGATTGGTCGGCACCGTGACGTAGGAGTACGGCACCGTCCCGTCGGCCGGCACCCGGAACGGCTTCAACATCGTGAAGATGAGGTCGGGCTCGCCAATCGACCAGCCTTCGGTAAACTGCGGCACCTCGGGCAGATCGGAGTCGTTGCCACGCGGCGATCCCGCATCTACCCAGGCGGTGATCGTCTTGATCTCGTCGTCGGTCAGGCTCGAGTCGTTCTTGTAGGCCCGGACGCTGGTGTCGGCGCCCCATGGCGGCATCTCGCGCGACTCGACCTTGCTCTTCACCGCACGCGCCCAGGGGCGGGTGTCGTCATAGGTGATGAGCGACATCGGCGCCAGGTGGTTCGGCCGATGGCACGACACGCAGTTCTCATAGAGAATCGGCGCCACATCCTTGGCAAAGGTGGGCGTCCCCTCGGCGGCAGTCGCCGTCCCGGCTCCGGCCAGCACCAGCGTAGCGGCGCCAGCCAGCACAATACTCGAAACTCGCATGCTCACATCTCCCCCGCTGGGCGCGTCGGCGCACCGCCCATATATGCCTTATCGCTAGCAGCCAGTATGGCCGATCTGCGGGGAAAGTCCAGAAGGATTTTCCGTGCGTCTAGGGTAGGGGCGGGAGCGGCGTCGCCGGCGAGAACGGTGCGACGACCGGGCCTTCCGACAGCGCCAGCTGGAGTCGTACAGGATGTTGCCCTGGTTCCGATCGGTGTCGTAGACCAGCTCGGCGAACACCAGCATCCGGTAGTACTGCTGGTTGAATGTCTGCATGTCGTCGGGCCAGCGTCGCTCGTCGAGCCGGGCCTGCTCGTCCATGACGACGTCGTCGACCCACCACGTCATCGCGCCCCGCTTGCCGTCCCACGCGCGTTCGACGGTGACCGGCATCATGTGGTCCAGGCCGAGCAACTCGCCACCCGATAGGCGGCGCTGTTGTAGCGGTAGACGTCGACGAAGCCCAGTTCGCGACGGGTTCCCAACCGCTGCTGGGTCGACCGCTCGTCGACCGACTGGAACGCCACGTCGTGGGTCACGGCGCCATCGCTCAAGGTGAGCCGCCACGGCTGCGTCACGCCCTTGCCGATCGGCTCGGCGGCCACCACCTCGGCCGTCAACATGAACTCCTGAATCCGGGCCTTATCGAGCGACTGGGCGGCCGCAACGACGATTCGTGGTGGTCTCCGGTCTCGCATATCGCCCTTCATCTTGTTGACGCGCGGGTGCGCCCGGTTCGGGGCCATCGCCGACAGAAAATGCTCTCGGATGCGCGGATTATACTGTGGGCCGTTCTACGCGGGGCTAGCTGCCCGTGGCGAAACCTCGCGTTGCACCGAGAATGGCGATCCGCCTGGCCCGGAAGGCACGACGAGGGAGAGAACCGGCCCGTTCTTGACCGAGGAGCAACGCCGCGGGCCGGGATGGAGCGCCGTTCGAATGCACCGGGGCTTTCACCACGGGCAGCTTGCCCGCCAGCCGGATACCACCATGGACTTCGCCTATTCCGACCGTACGCGCGCGCTTCGTGAGCGGCTCCTCACCTTCATGGATGAGGTCATCTACCCTAACGAAGCAATCTACGCTGAACAGGTCTCCACGTCGGAGAACCGGTGGGTATCGCCCCCGGTCATGGAGGAGCTCAAGCAGGCGGCGCGAGACGCTGGTCTGTGGAACCTGTTTCTCCCCGATAGCGAGCTCGGGGCGGGCCTCAGCAACCTCGAGTACGCCCCGCTGTGCGAGATCCTGGGCCGCTCGCCGATCGGCCCAGAGGCGTGCAACTGCTCGGCGCCCGATACCGGAAACATGGAGACGCTCGTCCGCTATGGGAGCGACGCCCAGAAGGACGAGTGGCTGCCGCCGCTACTCGAGGGAACCGTCCGCTCGGCCTACGCCATGACCGAGCCGGACGTGGCGTCGTCGGACGCCACCAACATCGAGGCCCGGATCGAGGCCGACGGGGACGACTACCTCATCAACGCCCGCAAGTGGTGGACCTCGGGCGCCGGTGACACCCGTTGCAAGCTGTTCATCCTGATGGGCAAGACTGACCCGACGGCGCCGAAGCACCAGCAGCAGTCGATGATTCTGGTACCGGCCGACACACCCGGGGTGACGCTGGTCCGACCCTTGACCGTCTTCGGCTACGACCATGCCCCGCATGGCCATTTCGAGGTCACCTTCGAGGACGTGCGGGTCCCCAAGTCGAACATCCTGCTGGGTGAGGGTCGGGGCTTCGAGATCGCGCAGGGACGACTCGGGCCGGGCCGCATCCACCACTGCATGCGCCTGATCGGCGTGGCCGAGCGCTCGCTCGAAGCGATGTGCCGACGCGCTCGCTCCCGCGTGGCTTTCGGTCGCCCACTCGCCGATCAGGGCGTGGTCATGGAGCAGATCGCGAACTCGCGGCTGGAGATCGAGCAGGCGCGCCTGCTCACCCTGAAGGCGGCGCACATGATGGACACGGTGGGCAACAAGATGGCGCGCGCCGAGATCGCCATGATCAAGGTGGTGGCGCCCAACATGGCGCTCGACGTGATCGACCGCGCCATACAGGTGCACGGCGGCGCCGGCATCTGCGACGACTTCGGCCTGTCGGCCGCCTGGGCGCATGCCCGGACCCTGCGGCTGGCTGACGGCCCCGACGAGGTGCACCGGCGCGCGGTCGCGCGTCTGGAGCTCAAGAAACACGACCCGGCCACCGAGGCCGGGAACTAGTCCGAGGAACAACCACCATGTCCGATGCCGTTATCGTCTCGACCGCCCGCACCCCGATCGGCAAGGCCTTTCGGGGCGCGTTCAACAAGACCCATGGCGCGGTACTCACCGCGCACGCCATTTCACACGCCGTCTCCCGCGCCGGAGTCGAACCCGAGGAGGTCGAGGACGTCGTCATCGGCTGCGGCCTGCCCGAAGGGGCCACGGGCCACAACGTGGCCCGGCTCTCGGCCATTCGCGCCGGCCTTCCAGTGACTACCTCTGGCACCACCATCAACCGATTCTGCAGCTCGGGCATGCAGGCGAT
The DNA here is from genome assembly GCA_913043805.1 of uncultured Acidobacteriota bacterium. Taxonomy (GTDB): domain Bacteria; phylum Acidobacteriota; class Vicinamibacteria; order Vicinamibacterales; family UBA8438; genus UBA2994. The sequence goes on from CAJWMX010000281.1 coordinate 3,624, forward strand.
CAGCGTGGCGGCTCAGCGCGTGCTGACCGACAAGGTGCCGGTGATGGTGGCGGGCGGCGTCGAGTCGATCAGCCTGGTGCAGAACAACCTGAACCAAGAGCACTTCACCGAAGAGTGGCTGATGCAGAACAAGCCCGAGCTGTGGATGAGCATGATCGACACCGCCGAAGTGGTGGCCGAGCGCTACAACGTCGACCGGGAAGCGCAGGATGCCTACGCTCTGGTCAGCCAGCAGCGGACGGCGGCTGCGCAGACTGAAGGGAGGCTCGACGAAGAGATCGTTCCGCTCACCACCGTGAAGGTGGCCACCAGCAAGGAAACCGGCGAGACCTGGGACGAGGAGGTCACAGTCACCAAGGACGAGGGCAACCGCCCGAGTACGACGATCGAGGGTCTGTCCGGCCTCAAGCCGGTGATGGGCGAAGACAAGTGCATCACCGCCGGCAACGCCAGCCAGCTGTCCGACGGCGCCTCGGCCTGCGTGGTGATGGATGGGACGCTGGCGTCCAAGCGGGGCATCGAGCCGCTGGGCATCTACCGCGGGATGGTGGTGGCTGGCTGCGAGCCGGACGAGATGGGCATCGGCCCAGTGTTCGCGGTGCCGAAGCTACTCAAGCGTCACGGACTCACGATGGACGACATCGATCTGTGGGAGCTCAACGAGGCGTTCGCCGTGCAGACCGTCTACTGCCGTGACCGGCTCGGCATCCCGATGGAGAAGCTCAACGTCGACGGCGGGTCGATCTCGGTGGGGCACCCCTACGGGATGAGCGGCGCCCGCCTGGTGGGCCACGCGCTGATCGAAGGCAAGCGGCGCGGCGCGCGCAATGTCGTCGTCACCATGTGCATCGGTGGCGGTATGGGCGCGGCGGGCCTGTTCGAGATCGCCTAGCAGGCTGATGGAAGCATGGCGCCGTCAGACCCCGAGCTGATCGCGATCAGGCCCGACGAGCAGTTCGATCTGTCTCGGCTGGAGCCCTGGCTCCGCGACCACCTGCCGGAGACCGACGGGCCACTCGAGGTCGAGCAGTTCGGCGGCGGGCACGCAAACCTGACCTACCTGCTGAGGTTCGGGACCCGCGAATACGTCCTGCGCCGTCCACCGCTGGGCCCGGTCGCCCCCGGCTCGCATGACATGGGCCGCGAGCATCGCGTCCTCGCGCACCTCGGCGACGCCTTTCCGCTCGCGCCCCGAAGCTACGTCCTGTG
>CAJWMX010000282.1 GCA_913043805.1 uncultured Acidobacteriota bacterium
AGGAGCTGTGGCGACGGGCGGTGGCTCGAGTGAAGGAGACCGGCGCCGGACGAGCCGATCCCGCGCAGTCCGAGTTCGTGCAGTTCGCGCTGAACAAGGGGCTGGTCGAGGGCAACAGCATCCTGGTGATGGACCTCGACGTGTGCACCCGCTGCGATGACTGTGTCCGCGCCTGCGCCGACACCCATGGCGGACGGCCGCGGTTCGTTCGCGAAGGCGAGCGCTACAACAATCTGCTCATCGCCAAGTCCTGTTATCACTGCGAGGATCCGGTCTGCCTAATCGGATGTCCGACCGGAGCGATCCGTCGCGCGAATGTCGGGGACGTCGTCGAGATCAAGGACCCGATCTGCATCGGCTGCGCCACCTGCCACGACAACTGCCCGTACGATGCGATCGTGATGCACGACACGGGCGACGTCTGGCCAGACGATGCGCTGCCCAAGACGCTGCGTGGTGAGCCGCGCGCGCTCGCTAGCAAGTGCGACCTGTGCTACGGCTCGGCCGACGGGCCGGCCTGCGTGCGGAACTGTCCGCACCACTGCGCGTTCCGGATCGGCTCGATCGAGGAGTTTCAGGCCCTCGACCGGCGGAGGCGGTCGTGACGCTGGAGTCGATCCTCGGACCGCGCTCGGTCAAGTCCGTCGCCTGGTGGCGGGTGTTCCTGGGAGGGGTGGTAGTGGCTCTTGGCGCCGTGGCCATCGAGCGGCTGCTTGGGGCCCCAGGCGGACCCCGCTGGTGGACCATCGGTTACGGCACAGTGGCCGCGACGCTGTTTTTTGCCGCATTGCTCTACGGGGCCCGGCGACGGATGCCACGCCGAGGTCCGGGTGCCAGCTACCACTGGCTGCAGCTGCACGTCTACGGCGGGGCGCTGTTCCTGCTCTTGGTGACGCTCCACACTGGCGCCAGCTGGCCGGTGGGGTTGATGAGCTGGACGCTGTGGGGTGGTGCGATATGGGTCGTCGCCACCGGGCTGCTGGGGGTCGCGGTCCAGCGGTGGGTGCCCCGGGCGCTGAGCTCGGGGTTGACGACCGAAGTGCACTACGACCGGATTCCGGAGCTGGTGGACCACGTCCGGGCTCGGGTCGAGCGGCTGATGGCGGCGGCCGACGAATCGGTCCGCAGCTACTATCAAACGGATCTGGCGCCAGCATTCGCCGGGCCGCAGCCGCGGCTGATCTACTTCGTGAACGTGACCGGGGGCATCCAGGCGCGCCTCCGACGGCTCGACTATCTGCGCCAGTTCCTGGACGACGACAATCGCGAGATGCTGGATGAGTTGCGCTCGCTCGTGCGAGCCAAGCTCGAGATGGACGCCCAGTACACCCTGCAGCGGGCGCTCCGCTGGTGGCTGTATGCGCATGTGCCGGTGGCGATCGGATTGGCGGGGTTGATCGTGGCCCATACCGCCTCGGTCCTGTACTACTGAGGCCGCGCGGACACGGGGAGACAAGAGACTGGCTGCAGAACGCGACACGGACGGTCCCACTAAAGGGACCTACGGCGAAGCCGGGCTCCCGGTCGCTCGCCGCTATGTCTACCCGACGAGCCGCAACCGGCTCTGGTGGATCGGCCTGGTGGTGGCGACGCTCGTCGTGGGTGGACTGGCCGCGAGCCTGTCGATGGGGCGCTCCGAGCTGGTCGCCAGCGGACCCCTGTCGTCGAGTCACGCGGTCTTCGGCGAGGACTGCGTGGCCTGCCACACGCCATTCACCGAAGCGGTGGGCGAGAAGTGTTCGCTGTGTCACGAGAGCGGGGCTGATTCGCTTGGAGACTACAGCTTCGATGCCCATTTCGTGTACGTCTCCGGCGACCATACCCGTGCGGTGCCCCACGATGGCGAGACCACGTGCGCCGGGTGTCACCTCGAGCACCAGGGGCGGACCGCGGTGTTGACCGCGGTGGATGACGCCGGGTGCGAGTCCTGTCACGGATTCTCCGGACTCGCGACGCACCCCGAGTTCGACTTCGTGGCCGAGGAGCTGCCTGACGACGCGGGGCTCCGCTTCACGCATGTGCGGCATGTGGACCGCGTGATGGAGGACCAGGGCTCGGGTGACCTCGAGCTGGCGTGCCTGGCGTGTCACACGCCGACTGATGACGCGACGCGCTTCGAGCCGATCGCCTTCGAGCAGCATTGCGCCGCGTGTCATCTCGGCCCCGAGGTTGAATCGGCCGAACTGCCGGTGCAGGCGGCCGGGCGGCCGATCGTGACTCCGGCTTCGGGTGGCGCGAGCCTTGCGCTCGGGGTGGAAATGCTGGCGACCGTGCGTGGCCGACAGGCGCCGGGCGAGCGGTGGGCCATGGAGATGAGCGCGGCCCAGTTCGACGAGGATGACGGGTACCTCGTGAAGCTGGGCATCGGCCACGAGGACCCGTGGATGCTCCACAACCTGCGGCGTCTGCGCCGGGCGATCTACCCGTCGGCCGGACTCGCAGACCTGCTCATGATGTCGGCTGCCGTCCGTCCCGAAGACCAGGCCGTGCTCTATGGCGAGGCGCTGGTCACCTTGCGGGCCTACGCGGATGGCCTGAGAGGGAGAGCCGAAGCCTGGGTGCAGGAAGAGCTCCTCGAGGTCGACCGGCAGATCGCGGCACTCGCGGCGCGCGTCGAAGATCGGGATACCCCGCTCAATGGCGCCAGGTTCCGGTTGAATCGCGTCAATCCGGCGTTGAGCGAGGCCGACATCGATGAGATTGCCGGCTTTGCCGAGGAACTGGCCGAGCCGTGCCTGACCTGTCACGGGGTGACCCGCGCGGTCGTGGACCGGGTCCGGCCGGAGCAGGACCTGCTGGCGCGGGCACGCTTCGACCATGGCGCGCATGTGCTCCAGCGCGGCTGCCTCGACTGTCACACCGCGATTCCGTTCGAGGAGCAGCTCGGTGGTGACGGGCCGGTCGATGAGGCGCTCGACAGCGCCATCATCCAGAACCTGCCGGCCATCGAGACCTGCCAGGCGTGCCACGCGCCGAACCTGGCGTCGGACGCGTGCCTGACCTGTCACGACTTCCACCCCGAACGCTCCGTGCGGGCGAGGCTGTTGCGGTGAGCAACGGGGTCTCGGCCGACGGCACGCTCGAGCTGGCCCATCCGGTCGAGCTTCCCGATCCCCTCGATCTACTGATCGTCGGGGGAGGGCCGGCCGGCACCGCGGCGGCGTTCCGGGCCAAGGAGCTGGGGCTGGCGGCGCTGGTCATCGAGATCGATGACCTCATGAAGCGCATTCGCGACTACGACCAGAGCAAGCCGATCAAGCCGGACTTCGGCGCCGGCCGACAAATGGGTTTCCCACGGGGAGGCGATCTGGTCGAGGAGCTGCACTTCTTTGCCGACATCAAGGGCACGGAGCTGTGCGACCGCTGGAAGCGGCTCTACCAGGAACACAGCGTGCCCGCCCAGATCGGCGTCGAGCTGCTCGGGCTGGAGCCGGCCGAGGACGGGGTCTGGCGCGCCGTCGCCCGCAATCACCGGACCGACGAAGACACCGCCTATCGCGCCCGCCACGTCGTACTCGCCCTAGGCGCCGGCATGCCCAGGCGGCTGGACGTGCCCGGCGATGTCAGAGCCATCGCGACCCGGCTGGCCGGGGCCGAGGGCTACGTCGGATCGCCCGCCTGCGTCATCGGCGGCGGGGTCTCGGCCATCGAGGCCGTCATCGCCATTTCAGCCGCCAAGGCGGCGGCTGGCGACGCCACCGCCGTGTATTGGTCGCATCGGGGCGCGCAGATGCCGCGGGTGCCGAAGGCGCTCGAGGCGGCGCTGGCCGAGGCGCGTGACGTCCGCGCGAACGTGCGGCTGCTGCCGACCAGCAACGCGCGTGAAGTGCGTGAGACTGCTGCCCGCAAGGTCCTGCAGATCGAGGCGGGTCGTGAGGAGACCCCTGATGCTCCAGCCGAGTCCAAGCTGGTCGAGTTTTCCGCCGACCAGGTGGTCGCCTGTATCGGGCAGGAGATCGACTGGAGCCTGATCAATGGAATCGGTATCTTCCAGGTCACCGGCGGTCCTCGGAACAAGAAGGCGATTCCGCTCAACGCGCTGCTCGAGAGCCGGGTGCCGAACGTCTACCTCATCGGTGACACGCTCAACATCGCCTATCTCGAGTGCGACGATTTCGACGGCGACGCCTCGGCGTTCGCGGAGGTCAAGCACCGCGGCAACATCAAGGCGTCGCTGACCGACGGGGTCAAGGTGGTCGAGGTGATCGCCCAGCGGCTGGCCGGGCAGTCCGAGATCCGGGTCGAGCTCGAGTTCGTGGGTGGAGCCGAGCCGACGCCTCCTCCCGTCGAGCCGGAGCCCACGGCGGTGGTCGCCTCGACCCCGCCTCCGCCGCCGGTGGCGGGGCAACCCGCCGCCGTATTGGTCCGCATGATCGACCAGGGCGTCGAAGCGGAGCAGTTCGTGCTGTATCCGGATCGTCCGTCGACCATCGGTCGCGGCGCATGTGACATCTGTTTCGCCGACGACACCCGGCTCGAATCGCACCACGCCAGCGTGGTCCCCGACGAAGACGGCTACCAGATCCGTGATGAAGGGGCGAGCGACGGCGTCTTCCTGCAGCTCACCGAAGGCAGCAGCCGGGTCGTGCCGCGAGGCACCATCGGCAGGGTCGGCGCACAGTGGCTCGTGTTCGGTACCGCGAAGGACCCGCTACTGGTGTCGCATCACGATCCGCGGGGGCGACGGGTCGGCCAGCACCGGCTGCACGAGGGGACACAAGTGCTCGGCCGGGCCGCTCCGGACATCACGCTGACCGCCGATGACATGAGCCTCTCCCGTCGTCACGCGTCAGTCGTGGTGACGGGC
>CAJWMX010000283.1 GCA_913043805.1 uncultured Acidobacteriota bacterium
TATTGGCGGACACAGTCCGGGCTGCCAATGCCCGTAAGGTCGGCGAGCGCGAGGCAAAAATCGCCGACCGGCGCTTGGGGCTTTGGGGGTGACCGGGTTATATAGAGAGTTCGACAGGCTGAACAACTTCGGTCATTTGACCTTGAACTAGATTCCAGGGAGACACCCACCATGCGACGAACTGCTGGACTCCTTTTCGTCTTTGCCGCCGCGGTCCTGCTGGTTTGCGCCGGCGCCGCCACCGCCCAGAACCCGGCTCACAACCACATCGGCCACGTCATGGACGCCTGGCGCGACACGCCCGAGGGCGTCGGCCTGCTGCCGGCCGCCATCGCCGAGGCACAGGTCGCGGCGCGTCACGCGGAGCTGGCCGCCAGCGACACGGGCAACCTGGACAACATCAAGCGCCACACGGCTCATGTCCTTCATGCCATCGATCCGGAACAGATCGAGAACGGCCCCGGCGCGGGCTATGGCGTCAAGCAGGGCGCGGCCGGCGCGGCACAGCACATCAACGCGGCGGCCGGCGCCGAGGGCGCCTCTGACGCGGTGAAGACCCACGCCAACCACGTCGCCACCTCGGCCAACAACACCGTGGCCCGGGTCGACCAGATGGTGTCGCTGGCCCAGCGGATCGCAAGCTCGAGCTCGGCGTCTGACGCCGGCACGCTGGTCACGCAGCTCAACGAGCTGGCCCAGGCGCTGCTGGCGGGCGTGGACGCCAACGGCGACGGCCGCGTTGGCTGGCAGCAAGGCGAAGGCGGCCTCACCGTGGCCGAAACCCACGCCAATCTCATGAAGCAGGCTGAAGGCCTGTAAGAAACACTCGACGGTTCGCGCAGTTCAACGGGCACGTGCCGCACACGCGGCACGTGCCCTTGCAATGTACGACAGCGAGGGTCGGGGCCCCTGACTTGCGTAACAAACCCTTAAGGCGCCCGAGCATCAGCGGCCCATGAGCGAGCTGGGGTCGAGCGCTGCGAGCGGGCCTGACTTACTCCCACGTGCAACGGATCTTCCGTGGCGGAGACTTCGGGCACCAGGAGCCACAACAACCCCAACGTAAGCGCGCTTGTCGGACCCACGCGGGAGAGACCGAGGGTGCCGCCAGGGTTTGCTTACGCAAGTCAGGGGGCCCGGCCCGCGACGCCCCTCCCTAGGTCGCTGCCGGAAGCGGTGACGAGGTGACCGCCAGCTCCTGGTCGCGATACTGGAGCTCGTAGAGCGTGTGGTAGAGGCCGCGGTGGGCCAGCAACTCCTGGTGGCTACCCTGCTCGCGCAGGCGCCCCTTGTGGAACACCAGGATCTGGTCCATGTCCTGGACGGTCGACAGACGGTGGGCTACCGCGATCGTGGTCCGGTCCGCCATCAGGACGTGCAAGGCGTCCTGAATGAGCCGCTCGGTGCCGGTGTCGATGCTGGAGGTGGCTTCGTCGAGCACGAGCACCGCCGGGTCGTGGGCCAGCGCTCGCGCGAACGAGAGCAGCTGACGTTGACCGACCGAGAACGTGGCCCCTCGCTCGGCCACCGCCGTCTGGTAGCCGTCCGGCAACGCGCTGATGAACCGGTCGGCGTGCACCGCTTCGGCCGCGCGTCGCACCTCCTCGTCGGAGATGGACTCCCGCCCTAGCCGGACGTTGTCGGCGACGGTCCCCGAGAACAGATAAACGTCCTGCAGCACCAATCCGAACCGGGCACGCAACGTGTCGAGGGGCAGTTCACGGATGTCGACGCCGTCGATGGTGATGCGCCCGCGCTGGATGTCATAGAACCGCATCAGGAGATTGATGACGGTCGTCTTCCCCGCCCCGGTGGCGCCGACGACCCCCACGCGCTGCCCCGGCGCCACCTCGAACGACACGTCTTCGAGCACCCAGTTCTCGTCCCGGTAGGCGAACCACACGTGCTCGAATCGGATGTGTCCAGGTCCACGCGCCTCGGTTGCCGGAGTCCGGGCGGCTGAGGTCGGCGGGCTCACGATTGCTACCGGCGTGTCGAGCAGCCCGAAGATCCGCTCGGACGAGGCCATCGCCGACTGCAGCACGTTGAACTTCTCCGACAGGTCCTGGATCGGCCGGAAGAAGCGTTGCGAATAGAGGACGAAGGCCACGAGTGACCCGAGCTCGAGCGTGCCCTGAAGCGTCCAGCCTCCGCCGAACCACAGGATGGCGGCGATGGCGAGCGCACCCAGGATCTCGATGGCCGGGTAGAACACCGCGTAGTAAAAGATGCTGGCGATGTTCGCGTCGCGATGGCCTTGATTCACTCCATCGAAATTCTCGAAATGCCGCTCCTCCCGTCGGAAGAGTTGCACCGTGGCCATCCCGGTGATGTTCTCCTGCAGGAAGGCGTTGATCCTGGCGATCCAGCCACGCACCTCCCGATAGGACTGCCGGGCGTTGGTGCGAAACCACTGGGTCACAGCCGCGATCAGCGGCAACACGGAGAGCGCGACGATGGCCAGCCGCCAGTCCATGACGAACAGGACCACGGCAATGCCCACCAGCGTGAAGACGTCACGAAAGACAGTGATCACCCCCGAGGCGAACAGGTCGTTCAGCGCGTCGACGTCGGTGGTCACGCGCGTCATCAACCGCCCCACGGGGTTGCGGTCGTAGAAGGCCACGTCGAGCCGCTGCAGATGCTCCTGAATGCGCATCCGGAGGTCGAAGATGATGCGCTGCCCGGTGACCTGCATCAGATAGGTCTGCGCGAACTCGAAGGCGTAGGACAGCACCAGCACCGTCAAGAACACGCTGGCCAGGACGCCAAGCCCCTCCAGCTGCCCGGTCGCAATGTGTTCGTCGATGGCCAGCTTAGTCAGATAGGGCGGCGCGAGCTGCAACGCCGACAGACCGACGATGGAGAGAAACGCCCAACCGATAGCCACCCAGTGCGGGCGCATGAAGCCGATAAGGCGCCGCATGAGCCGGCCGTCGTAGGCCTTGCCCAAGACTTCATCGTCCGACAGCGTGATCTTCGTGCGAGCCATCAGGACGCTTCCTCGAGGGCCTGTTCGAGCAGCTGCTTCTGGTGCAGACCGGCATAGAGGCCACCCAACGCCAGTAGCTCGTCGTGGGTGCCCCGTTCAACCACCCGCCCTTCGTCTAGTACGAGAATCAGGTCGGCCCGCTGCACCGTCGAGATGCGGTGCGACACGATGACCGTGGTGCGACCCCGCATGACGGTGTCGAGACTCCCCAGAATCTCCGCCTCGGTGTAGGCGTCGACCGCCGAGAGCGCGTCGTCGAGCAGCAGCACGCTGGGGTCGGCCGCGATGGCCCGGGCCAGCGACGCGCGTTGCTTCTGCCCGCCCGACAACGTGACCCCCCGTTCACCGACCCGGGTCTGGTCGCCCTCGGGCAGATCCACCAGATCCTTGTCGATCCGCGAGATCGCCATCGCCTCCCCGGCCGCGACGTCCGCCTCGCCAGCTGCCCCCCCGAGACCGAACCGGACGTTGGCGGCCACCGTGTCCGAGAACAGGAACGGGTCTTGCGGCGCCATCGCGATGGTCGACCGGAGCGTGGCCAGAGGTAGATCCCGCACGTCGTGTCCGTCGATGAAGACGGTCCCGACCGGAGGGTCGAACAGCCGTGGCAGCAACCCCAGCAGCGTCGACTTGCCGGACCCGGTTGGTCCAACCAGCGCCAGTGTCTGCCCCGGCTCAACAGACACCGAGACCCCGTCGAGGACCGGCTGGCCGTTGTAGGCGAAGGTAAGGTCGCGAAGCTCCAGCAGGCCCACCAGCGGCTCGGCCGGCGCCTCCCCGCGCGTGGACTCGGTCTCGGCGGGCTCGGCCGAGATCACCTCGTCCATCCGGCGCCACGCCGCGGACCCGCGCTGAAGCAGATTGGTGACGAAGCCGAACGCGATCATCGGCCAGGTCAGCATGACGAGATAGGCGTTGAACGCCACGAACTGGCCGACCGTGATCCGCCCTTCGAGCACGAAACGCGCGCCGACCCACAGCACGAGCAACCCGGCCAGACCGAGAATGAACCCCATGCTGGGATAGAACAGCGCCTGAAGCCGGATCAAACTGGCGTTGCGCCGAAGATACTCGGCGTTCTCCTCACGAAAGCGCTCGGTCTCGATCGCCTCGCGCCCATAGGCGCGGACCACGCGCACGCCGGCCAGCGACTCCTGCACGACCGCGCTCAGCGTCGAGAGCTGCTCCTGGATCCGCTCGGTATGCCGGTAGATGGCCGCGCCGGCGCGCTTGACGACCACGGTGACGAGCGGGAGCGGCAAGAGCGCCAGCAGCGTGAGGGTCGGCTCGATCGACACCATCAGGGACACCGCGACGACGAACGTGATGCCCGTGCTGGCCATATACATGATGGCTGGCCCCACCATCATCCGCACCGCGTTCAGATCATTGGTGGCCCGCGACATCAGGTCGCCGGTCCGTTGCTCCTGAAAGAAGGAGAGCGGCAACCGCTGGAGACGCGCGAAGAACAGATTGCGCAGGTCGTACTCGATGGCCCGTGAGGCGCCGACGATGATGCGACGCATCAAGAAGCGGAAGAACCCGGCCAGCATGGCGAGCCCCAGCAACGCTCCCGCGTAGAGCCCCAGCTTCTCGCGGGTCACGTTGGCCGTCAGGTCGTCGATCGCATAACGGAGCACCCACGGTCCGGCCAGGGCCAGTCCACTGGCGCAGGTCAGACACAGCAATCCCCACAGGAACTCGCGCCGGTATCGCAACACACGAGGCAGGAGCTTCCTGAGGGGGGACATCGAACTAGATTAACAGTTTCGACGGTTCAGCTTACGAGGCTGTCAGGTCTAC